>JBCBHI010000708.1:0-3381 GCA_038525885.1 Bacteroidota bacterium | reverse complement strand
AAATGGAGGCGTTAGCTAAGGAAACGGAGGAATCTTCCACAGAGGAAGTAAGCTCCGCCACTCCTGACACCCCTGCCGAGGAAGGCGACACCACGGCTCCTGCTTCTATTTGATTCCGCCTGATTAGGCATGTCTTCCAACAGTCCTTTTGGTGGGGAAAGCCATTTCCCTAAAGGTCATGCTGAGCGATAGCGAAGTACCTCGGTCGAGACAGCAATCAAATTTGCCTCTGCGGTGAAGTAGCCTGATTGCTTCATAGTCCTTGGGTGGTTCCGCGTTTCCCGCCGAGTTGACTTCCTGTTTTAAAGTGAGTTGGCAGTAACTACCTAGGCCCTTCCTTCGTCAGGGTGACCGGGGGTGGTGGTGGTCATGTTGGGGTGAGAACTGCATGGAGAAAACGTGATAGCGCCATTTCTGTAGGGAGGGAAGCATGCTTCCCTCCCTACAGAAATGATTGCTCCTGGCTTTTCATCCACAAATGGATAAAAACCTGTAGCCTCCCTTCCATTGTTTTTCCTATGAGTGCGCAGCACTGTTTCTGAAATTTAAACCAAGCATACGGACCGCTCGGGGCTCGCATTTCTGCTGCTCTTCGGGGAGTAGATCATTTCACCTAAATACTCCTTTTCTTTTGGGTTAAGCTTCTTTCGTGAAAGGGCTGAAAGTGTAGTTTTGCCGGATGGCAAAAACGAAGACTTTATCTGTGTGGAGCACGCACTCTGAAGCAGATAGCCCTACGGAGGAGTTTGAGCATTTGTACCGGGAATACAACGAGCGCGAGCAAATGACTCTGGAAATAGAGCGGCAAGGCGAAGGACAGGATGTTCACCGTGAGGAGTATGAGTATGACAGTGAGGGCCGGAAGACCCGTGAGTACAAGCACTTTGTGCAGGAGGGGATGGAGCAGCTGCAACGGTGGACGTATGATGAACAGGGCCGGGTGCTGACGGAGGTGGCTGAGTTTGAGGGTGGTTTTCAGACGGTGAAGCATTTTAGCTACGGTGAAGGGGTGATTGAGATTAAAATCACCGACGAAGAAGGTACGGAAGAAGGAAAGGAAACCCGCAAGCTGGATGGTGAAGGGCGTGAAGTTGAAAGGATAGAATACGATGAGGAGGGCACGCTGAAGCTACACGTGACTACGGAGTATAACGAGGCGGGCAAGAAAACGCGGGTAGAAACCCGGTCTTGGGACGATGCTTTTGAGGATGAGTGGATGTATGAATATGATGAGGAGGGCCGGATGACGATGGAGAAGCAGCTTAACCAGGAGGGGTACATCATTATGCGGCGGATGAATACCCTCAATGAGCAGGGAAAGGTGGTGGAGTACGTGGCCGAAAACTTGATGAACCGGGAAAAACTGCGCCGGACGTATGTGTACAATGAGCAAGGACTGGTGACTGAGGAGAAGGGATATATGTTTGATGCCGAGGAACCGGAAGCGACGGCGGTGAATGAATATGAGGGCGAGCTGCTGGTGAAGAAGGTGATTACTTCGGGGTTGTATGAGACTATCAACGAATATCGTCGTAGCTTTTATTCCGAATAGTATAATGGCCGATGCGCCGACCTAGGCACCAAACCCATTCGGTTGGCAGTTGAGCAACTGAAGGACTCACAGCCTATGATTGCCAAAAACTTGATAATGGTACCCACCTACTATCACTTGACTTGAATGGTACGATAGAGTTTTTGTACTAAGGCTCCTTTGAAAAGACACTTGATGGAACCCTGCCTAGTAATGGTGGGGTTTTTTTATGGGTAACTGAGGCGAAGGCATGGGTTGGGAGGTGAGAGATGGGAGACCTGACTGTGACTAATGTGCCTATGAGGGCACTAAGGGATAGAAACTTAATCCCTTCCTGATATGTCGTTCACTTCACAAATTGCCCTCAGGCTTCTCAAAGAAGGCAACTTCCGATTTTTAACTGGTAACCCGGTGCACCCTGCACCGGAGGCACCGAGCGGGCCGCTATACCGCATGGGGCAAAATCCTTTTGCGGTGGTGGTGACCTGCGCGGACTCCCGCCTGTCTCCTGAAATAATCTTTGATATGGACCACGGCCACCTGTTTGTAGTCAAGACGGCGGGCAACATCGCAAGTAGGTTCGACATCGGCTCGGTAGAATACGCCGTGCGGTACTTGGGGGTGAAACTGGTGGTGGTAATGGGGCATGAGGCTTGTGGCGCGGTAGATGCTAGCATACTGAAATGCATACCGGATAGCAGCCCGCTGGTAAAGGACCCTGCAGCGGAATACGTGGTGGCCATTCGAAAACGCATCCGAAGGAACCTAAACCTGCCGGAGGATAAACCCTGCGAGTGTGATGAGGCCAAGCCCTCTTGCCCGGACAACCCTGGGAGGGATATGGACCTGACGGAGGCCATCAACCAAAACGCAAGCGCAGTACGTACCAACCTGACAGAAAAATCAGCTTTATTGGCCGATGCAGTCAAAAATCACGGTGTGCAAATCCTGTCGGCATACTATGCCTTCAACGGGGAAGTGATCTTCCATGAGGACCTCAAGGCTGAGGAGTCATAATGCCTCCTCCAAAAATTGCCATACCCGGTCCCAATGGGGAGCTACCTCTCCGGTTACCCGCTCGGGGACTAGCATAGACGAACCGTGAACGCCATTCTCGGCGATGTAGGTTTGGTGGCCTAGCTCTTCTATGAGGGCAAGCTGCTCGGTGAGCCCTTCGTAAGCCAATTCTGAGCGTGGCCGAAACACAAGTAAGGGTGCGGATATCTGTTCAAAATAGGGGCCGGGCTGGCATTCCTTCATTGGGGGTCCTTGGGCGGGTGAAAAGGCCAGGACGGCTTGCACTTCATCGGGCCGTTGGGCGGCTACCTGTACGGCCAGCGTGGCACTGAAACTACTGCCCCACACCACCGGCTTGGCATATCCTTCTGCTTGCAAATATTGCAGTCCCGCCACTACATCTGGGTAGGCATCGCAATAGTGAAAGGACTGGCCCGAACGGGCTTGGGTGCGGTTAAAATACCCGAAACGCTCTCCGCCCTGCCGCAGGTCCAATGCCAGTACATTATATTCTCGCTCCAGTAGTTTGGGGATGATGCTACGGTACTCCCCGCGTACGTTGGCTCCGCCTTGGTGCAATAGCAGTATGGTGGGGTTGCTTTTGTCTACGGTATACAAATCTCCGTACACGGTTACCCCATCAGGAGTAGGTAGGGTGATTTCCTGACCGCGCTCATCGGCCAAGAACCCCGGTGCTACGCGGTTTAGCGAGACGGCATAAATATCCCCTGGCGGGCGGGCCGTACTGTCTGCCAAGGCAGGTACTACCCCTGGCCGTTCTGAGGTGAAATATAACGTGCGGTCGTCCTTGCTAAGCCCGGCCGCAAACTCCG
>JBCBHI010000707.1:0-3383 GCA_038525885.1 Bacteroidota bacterium | reverse complement strand
TTACGATCAAGCTGAAAATCTGGGGACTAAACTTGCTGGATGGTAAGTATCGGCCCCGAGGAAGAATACTAATGCGTAAATAGACAATAGATTTATTGTTGAATAATTTGACAATAAATCTATTGTCAAACCATCACTGACGACCTTATGATGGTTTTTCTTCTTGTTGAGTTTTTCTATAGTTCAGGCCGCGAGGTGGTTATCCCAAAAGCAATCCAATCCCGAAAGTGAGGACGAATAGGAGGGTGGTTAGGGCCATCTGCTTGAGGAAGGGGTCCAAGGCCTTAGCCTCGGTTTTGGTGGCTACGGCTTTGCCGTTGATAAAGAGGAGGGGAGCCGCTACCAGGAATAGCAACTGCCAAGGAGACTGCCAGTGCATTGCAGTATAAAGCCCTGCGGTGGTGAGCCCGCCTACGAGCAGGAAGGTGTGGTAGCCCACGGCTGCTTTGCGCCCAATGCGCACGGGGATGGAGCGCTTGCCTGCCTTCTTATCGCTTTCGATATCCCGGATGTTGTTCACATTGAGGACGGCGGTGGCAAAGAAGCCGCAGCTAAGTGCGGGTAGGAGGTAGCCCCACTGCACCACGGGCTGGTAGAGGTAAGAGCTACCCAGCACGGCCACAATGCCAAAAAAGATAATCACCGATAAGTCGCCCAGTCCTACATAGCCGTAGGGCTTGCGACTGGCCGTGTAAGTAATGGCGGCCCCGATACTGAGAAGCCCCAATACGAAAAAGAAGCCGAAGGTTTCCCAGGCTAGTCCTAAGCTGGCGTATAGTAAGGTAACTCCACTTGCCAGACATAACACTACGAACAAGGCGATAGCCCTTCGCATGGCTTTGGCACTAATGGCCCCGGTCTGTACAGCCCGCTGAGGGCCCTCGCGGTCGTCGCTATCTGCGCCGTGCTGGCTGTCTCCGTAGTCATTGGCCAAGTTGCTGAGAATCTGCAAAAGCACCGTAGTGAGTGCACTGAGGCCAAACACACTCCACCGGAAAACGTTGGCATCGGCCGCCAGAAAGGCACCCATCCCAATGCAAGCCAGGGCGAGGGGTAGGGTGCGGGGGCGCATGGCAGAAATCCAGGACTTCATTAATTGACGATTTTATATTGACGAATGACGTTTAAAAACCAGTCATGCGTAGACCTCATTCAAAATTTAGCATTCAAGACTCAACATTATACGATCTCGTCCAAGATCTCGCTGTCGAAAGGGTTGGCGGCACTAGGCAGCACTTTCATTAGCTTGCCCTCTGGCCCTACCAAGTACTTGTGGAAGTTCCAGGCGGGTTCCTCGCTGTTCCAACCGTTCTGAGCAGGATCAGTAAGCCATTGGTATACGGGTTGTTTATTATCCCCTTTTACTTCGGCTTTTTGGGCAATGGGAAAGGTGACACCGTAGTTCTTCTGGCAGAAGGCTGCGATATCTTCCGCAGTGCCGGGCTCTTGCCCGCCAAACTGATTACTAGGGAAACCAATGACCACTGCCTTTTCTCCGTACTCTTGGTAGAAATTTTGTAGGTCACCGTACTGGGGGGTAAAACCGCACTCCGAGGCTACATTTACCAAGAGCAGATATTTGCCTTGATAGTCACTTAGCCGGAGCGTATCCCCGTTCAAGGTGGTAATGGATAAGCTATGGATAGACATGGAAATTCGAAGTTGAAGGTTCGGGTCTGGAAGATATACTCGGGTAGGAGTGAATGACCGCTTTCTCACCGCCATTGCTTTAGCCCAAGCGTTTACTTCTATAATCTGACTTCTGTGTTCTGGATTCTTTTCCCCATTACATTCTTTCAGGGACTTCTATTCCTAGCAACTGCATAGCGTGGGCGATAGTTTTGGCTACCTGCTCACTAAAGGCCAAGCGGAAGGCCAGGGTGGCCGTATCCGTCTCATTCAGGATGGAAACTTCCTGGTAGAAGCGGTTGTACTCCTTGGCGAGGTCATACGCAAATTGGGCCACTACGGAGGGTGAGTGGGTGTCGGCGGCTTCCTTAATTTTATCTGGGTAGCGTGCCAGCAGGGCCATTACCTCTACCTCGGTAGGGTGCAGTTGAGTGAGGGTGCCAAAGGTGGCGGCATCCTGGGCGTGACCCACTTGGGCTGCCCTGCGCAGTACACTTTTGATCCGGGCATGGGTATATTGAATGAACGGTCCGGTATCCCCCTGAAATTCAATGGACTCCTGTGGGTTGAACAGCATGCGCTTTTTCGGGTCTACCCGTAACAGGTAGTATTTGAGGGCGGCCATCCCCAGCATGTGATACAGGGCCTTTGCTTCCTTGCTTTCCGGGTCATCAATTTTACCCTTTTCGGCCGTGTAGTTTTTGGCAGTCTCGGTCATTTCTGCCATCAGGTCGTCTGCGTCTACTACCGTACCCTCCCGGCTTTTCATTTTGCCCGTGGGCAGGTCTACCATACCATAGCTGAGGTGGTACATGCCGTCGGCATACTCACGTCCTAGCTTCTTCATGAGGGTGAACAGCACTTGAAAGTGGTAGTCCTGCTCATTGCCTACTACGTAGATGCTCTTGTCGAAGGGGAACTCCTGAAACTTAAGGTCCGAGGTGCCCATGTCCTGGGTCATGTATACCGAAGTACCGTCTGACCGCAATACCAGTTTCTGATCCAGGTTGTTATCGCTGAGGTCGGCCCAAACAGAACCGTCCTCTTTCTTGTAAAATACCTCGCGGGCCAGCCCGTCTTCTACCAGGTCTTTGCCAAGCAGGTAGGTATCGCTTTCGTAGAAGAACTTGTCGAACGAAACGCCCATGGTTTGGTAGGTGGTATTGAAACCATCATACACCCAGCCGTTCATTTTTTTCCAAAGGCCTACGGTAGCCTCGTCGCCTTGTTCCCACTGGCGCAGCATCTCTTGGGCTTCATGCAGCAGCGTAGCCTCTTTTTCGGCTTGGGCTTGCAGCTCCTTGAAGGGCTTCATGGCTGCGCGCTCTTCATCGCTGAGCGGCTGCTTGGTTTTGTTTTTCTCGTCTACCTCTTTTTTGAAGGCCTGCAAGTTCTCAATGCCTGCAAGTTCAGGATGGTTAGCCTTTTGGGTTTCCATCCATTCGTATTGCTGGGCTTTGTAGTGTTTGTCAAACTCTACGTAGTACTTGCCTATCAGGTGGTCACCCTTCATGCCGACGCTTTCGGGGGTCTCTCCCTGGCCGTATTTCTGGTAGGCCAGCATGCTTTTGCATATATGGATGCCCCGGTCATTCACCAGGTTTACCTTCAGTACTTCGTATCCGGCGGCCTCCATGATTTGGCTCACAGAGTAGCCCAAGAAGTTGTTGCGCAGGTGGCCCAGGTGCAGGGGCTTGTTGGTATTGGGTGAGCTGTACTCCACCATCACCTTTTGGCCTGTGGCGGCAGCCACG
>JBCBHI010000706.1:0-3388 GCA_038525885.1 Bacteroidota bacterium | reverse complement strand
CCTCAACTACTTCTTTGAAACTACCGACAAGGCCGATGCGTGCAATGAGGGTATCGAGTCGGTGGGCATTTTCCTCTACCCGCGTTAGGTCAAAGACCTGTTCGAATTTGAGCTTTCGCAGTCCAACCACACCGTAGAGTACAACCTGAAGCAGGTACAGATAGACCGCCTGCTAGACCACTACAAGGAGAGCATCAACATACTGCTGGAAAATCCCGAACTAGCCGACGAGGGTATGGTGAGGAACAAACTGAAAGAGTTTGTCCTTCTGGTTTCCAAGTCCGAGGATGCCCCCTCCCAACTCGACTTTCTGGCCGCCTTGTTCAAACCCCACGAAGTGGAATTCAAAGCGGCCATTCAGCAAAATCTGTACGCCAACCTCTCCCTGGAAGAGCTGGCCACGCTATGCCACCTGAGCCTGTCTTCCTTCAAACGGAAGTTCACCGAGGTATTCGGTGAAAGCCCCAAGAAGTACCTCAACCGCAAAAAGGTGGAACGAGCGGCTGAACTCCTTAAGTCCGGCGAGGACCGCATATCGGACATTGCATATGACGTAGGGTTCGATTCTATGGCCACTTTTAGCCGAAATTTCACCGCCCAATACGGCCAATCTCCTTCTGATTTTCGGCTGAGCTAAAATGAGAAGTCTTTGGGCCAATCTGTACGATTGAGCCCTGTCGCCCGCCCGTTCTTTGTACTACACCATCACAAAGAATGCGACATGAAAAATGCAAAACTTCCGAGGGTATACCTCATCATCTCCGGGCTGTTACTCACCGTTATTGAGGGCGCATCCCTGGTTCAGCCCGTGGCTTTCAAGGCCACCGCAGGCATCGACTTGGCAGGCAACATCAGCGCAATAAATGATGCCCGTGCCTACAGCACCCTGTTACTATCCGTAGCCGTACTGGCACTGGCAGGTGCCTTCAACACCCGGTTGCGCTACACTGCCAACCTGGTAGCTCCCCTTACTTTTTTGGCCCTAGGGGCTGGCCGGGTCATCAGCCTGATAGCGGACGGCATGCCTGCCGAGGGCTTGGTAAAAGCCACCGTGCTGGAACTCGTGCTGGGAATTGCCGGGGCCCTTGTATTCGCAGTTTTTAAAACAAAGAAGTAATCCACCCCTAAAGAATTAAGCCATGAACAGAATTATCATGATCACCGGAGCAAATGCCGGCATAGGGAAAGAAACCGCCCGGCAGTTGGCCCTGAACTCAGACACCGAAAAGATCTACCTGGCCTGCCGCAATATGGCCAAGGCCAGGGCGGCCAAAAAGGAATTGGAAGAGGCTACCGGCCGTTCCATCTTCGAGATCATCCTGATGGATGTTTCCCAACCGGAGACGGTACGCAAAGCAGTGGCCGAACTGCCCGAACCCCTGGACGCCCTCATTATGAATGCTGGCGGTACCGGGGGCAAAACCCCAGAAAAGCTCACCAAGGAAGGGGTGACCACCATTACGGCTACGAATTTGCTAGGCCACGTAGTGCTGCTCGATGAGCTGCTCAAAGACCACAAGCTCAAAAATGTGGCCCTCTTTGCCAGTACCGAAGTGGCCCGTGGGGTAAAGAAAATGGGTATGAAAGCCCCGCAGTTGAAGAAAGCTACCCAGGAAGAATTTGCCACCGTGTTTGACGGATCATTCTTCGGCACCTCCTTCGACCCCATGCAGGTATACGGCGTGGTGAAATATGGAGGCACCCTGTGGATGTCCTCCATGGCGCGCAAGAACCCCAACATCCGGTTTATCTCTATGAGCCCGGGTGGTACCCGCGGCACCAACGGGTTTGACGACCTGCCACTGATCAAGCGGATCATGTTCAAGTACGTAGGCATGCCCATCTTTATGCCCCTGATGGGCCTCTCGCACAGCCTAAGCAAAGGAGCCGAACGGTTTGTGGAGGGCATCACCAACGAAACCCTACAGAGCGGTAAGTTCTATGGTAGCCGTAAGAACGTCCTCACCGGGCCTATAGTAGACCAAAGCACCATTTTGGAGGATTTTAATAATGAAAATTTGCAGGACAATGCACATCGGGCTATTCATCAATTTATTGAAGATTGAATAAAATCAATCTTCAACATCCTGCTTATAAATCGGAGTACAAATCCTTCCCCAGAGCACCTATCCCCTATTTTTCAAAGCTACAAGTCAGGAATGGAGGCCCACCTTTCTCCTCTTGTCTTTAGCTAACCTATCATTTTTCAATCCTGCCGAGAAACGCAAAAGCATTCATCAAAATGGAAATATTAAAAGCAGATTTATCCAAATTCGAATTTATTAAAGACTTTCCTTACCAGGAGAATTTCGTAGACATCCACGGAGCCAATATGCACTATGTGGACGAAGGAGAAGGGGAAACCGTCCTCCTTCTCCATGGCGAACCTAGTTGGTCATACCTCTACCGCAAGGTAATACCCGGACTCAAGGACTACCAGGTCATCGCCCCAGACCTGATTGGGTTTGGTAAGTCGGATAAGTTAGTAGGCTGGCAGAACTATTCCTTCGACTTCCACTTCAACGCCCTTGCTATGTTCATAGACAAGCTGAACCTGCAGGACATCACCCTGGTAGTACAAGACTGGGGTGGTTTGCTGGGCCTAAGCTTGCTGGGCGAATACCCCAAACGCTTCAAGCGGGTGGTAGTCATGAATACCCTATTGCCGATCGGGGATAAGCTCCCCTTGCCCTTACGCATGTTCCGCAACCTGATGGGCCTTTTCCCCTCCGTACCCATCCGCTTTGCCATCAACTCGGGCACCTACGGCAAGCTACCCAAGCAGGTGCTGGATGCTTACGAGGCCCCTTTCCCCAGCAAGCAGCATAAGGACGGAGCCAAAGCTTTCCCCCGGCTACTACCCACCCACGCCTCCGATCCGGGAGCGCTGCGCATGAAAAAAGCGCGGGAGGTGCTATCCCAATGGTCCAAACCTGCCTTAGTCATGTTTTCGGACAAAGACCCCGTGCTTAGCTCTTTCCATCAGTTCTTCCGAAACCTGATCCCTTCCAGCGTCCAGCAACAAAGAGTCACCATACACAACGCAGGGCATTTTTTACAGGAAGAAAAAGGGGAAGAGATAGCCCGGTATATCGACCAGTTCATCAAGGGTGAACTACGGGTAAAAGCGCCCATGGTAGCGGCGTAGTATCTGCGATTGAAGCAACCCACCTGAGCCCGGTTTAAGCATGGGGCGTGTCCCATTGCCTTTAAGTTTTACGATCGTCCTTATTTGCAATCAGGATGTAATCAGGTGTGCGTCTGCGAAGCTCGTGGCGTCGCAGACGCGATTCTTAATAATCCTCGTTCAGAAACGAGAACGATAAGCTAATCTCAGATTTGCTTATCTAAAAGGGCTATACAAAGGCGGAAAGATCCAATAGGTCTA
>JBCBHI010000705.1:0-3397 GCA_038525885.1 Bacteroidota bacterium | reverse complement strand
CCTACCCAATCATTCTGTAGATGTAGCGATCTCCCTCCTCTCCTTCAGGTATCTGGACTGGGACCCCATGCTGGCCGAGTTGGTGCGGGTACTGAAACCGACGGGTAGAATATTGGTGGTAGATATGGTAACTGCTCCGGTGAAGTTCTGGGAATATCCCATGCTGCTGCGCAGTAAATGGCGACACTACCAAGACCGGAAACGGCAGCCTCAGTTTTACCAAAATCTAAGGAAACTAGTGGCGCACCCGGGCTGGAAACATATGCTCAAGTATAATCCCATCCGTTCGCAGCGCGAAATGCAAACCTACCTGGAGAGTCGTTTTCCTGGCCAAAAAGCCACCATTATCAATATTGGGTTGCACTCCCGCATTCTCGCCTTTGACTCAGGCCCGGTCTCTAACTACTCCCCTAGCGACACCCAATATCCTTAAGCGCCTGACGTTCAGTGTACATAGGAGGAGGTCCAAAAAGGTCCATTCCATGACATCTAAACCCATGAATTGGGTCAGAAAAGAGGACGAACCTCCCATTAATCTCACTTCTCACTGAATGAGGAATTATTCCTCATCCTCCATCCGAACCATAGTTACCGTAACTGTTTCTCTATGGTCTCTGTCTACCTCCAACGTAATTTCGTCATATCCACGGAAATCAATCACTCTACCCAGGAGTTCGTAATCCTCTCCATCTTTTGCTAAGTAAATTTCTCTACCTTCTACTTTCCATTCCAACGGCACGGCCGCCCCGCCATTCACTTCAGCGTTACCCCCAAAGGCACTAATTAGTCCTTCTATCAGTCCTAGGCCTACGTGTAACTTGGCTTTGCCTTCGCCTTCGAAAGTTACTTTCATTTCCAGGGCACCCGCCAACATTTCTGTAAAGGCACCAAAACCCTCTCCATCACTAGAGTTCTGGAACAGAGCCTGGGTGTCTACCTTATAGGTACCCCGCAACTGGCGTTCGTGAAAACTCTGGCTACAAGAAGAGAACAAAGAAACAATCAGCAGGACAACAAGTACATTTCTCATGAATACAATGGAATTTGAATACGCTAAAATAACGTAATCAAAGGCGGTTGAAATATGAAAAGGGACAATATTCTTGAGTATACTACAAACACATCCGGCTAACCCAGAAATGGTAATTTTCGAGGGCGCAGCCATTCCATTTCCGTAACCTGGGTTACACTACGTCAGGTAGTTTACCTTCCTAAGGGCTTTTCGATCAAACACACGAACGTTTTTTAGTACGTCTGCGTACTATTATGCAAATGAACGTCACAGGGCTGAAATGTCCTTGAATTCCAGTACTATGAGCAAGAAGAAAAGCTTTGGTGATTTAGTGAAGGGCAACCAACCTGTATTGGTAGACTTTTATGCTACTTGGTGTGGTCCCTGTAAAATGATGCCTCCTATTTTGCAGGATTTAAAGAACCGGATGGGTGATAGCATCAAGATCATTAAGATAGATGTGGATAAAAACCCTGAGGTAGCTCAGCGTTTTGGGGTACGGAGTGTACCTACCTTGATGCTGTTCCAGCAGGGCAAGTCTACCTGGCGTACCGCTGGAGTGCAGCCGGCCCATGAGTTAGAAAAAGTATTGACCCAGCAGATTACCGCATGACCAGTCCCTGGCGTAAAGTAGTGGCACCTCTTTTGGCTAGCCTTACGCTGGGCTTGGCTCCTTTTCAGCCTGAGCCACACCTATTGGGCAAAATACGATGGATAGCGGGAGGTGGATCGGGTATGCAGGGTCCAGATTACTTCGACTTATTGCTACATGGAGCCTCTTGGATCTGGCTGATTCTCACCTTGGTTCAGATCTTTGTCCTTCGAAAAAATACCCAATAATATTGTCTGAAAAAAAATGGTAAAATCCCCTAGGAATAACAGAAAGGTTCCAGATATTTGCTTGCGAATTCAGGAGAGCACTTGTAAAAGTACAATTTGCACTTGAATTTCGATCTTTGAAAACCAGCGTTGTTTGACTTCCGGTAACTTACATTCCACATTTTTGTTGATTCATCTAAGGAATCAGACCATACGTCGAAATAGAAACCGTTTTCGATCGAGGTATAGCAAAATGAGTGTAACACCAACAACCCCACGTAATCTTTCCTCGTTATAATGGGTATAGTGACAACAATACAAGTTTAGATACAAATCCCGACGGGTAATTAGCCTTAGGGTCAAGATATATAAGATTTTAGTTTTCAGTTTTAGTGGTTTTTAGGTTTACAGAACAAAATCCCTCGCCCATGGCGGGGGATTTTTGTATTTATACGCTCTAGTTTAGGTTATCTGGAGTTTTCTTAAACAAGAACCTAGGTTCAGTCTCCAAAACTCAGTAGCACCATTAATCATAGATACATCTTGAGCTAAGCCTATTCCTTACATCGTACTTACGGCACTAAAACAGGAATGCCTAAGTTGACACAGGCTTGAAAGCCGATGCTACAATTACTCCGTCACTACGCGACGGAATTCACTCCCTTCACTCGCCGTTGTTGTGCTTTGGCATTCCGATGTTATAGCGCAGTTTCACCAACAACTTACCTCAGCAAGGGTAACCAATTACCTAGTTTAGTAAAAGTGCCAAGTATTAGGCAGCAAGGCCTGTAAATTACCTACCAAAGCTCCTATTCTGGGGCCACGCTTCTTACTCAGAAAGAAACGCGTTCATAGGACGGGCAGCTTGCCAGTAGTCTATGATGGTGGGCAGCAGCTCATCCGTCAACAGAATATCGGAAGTGAACTCTCTTACGTAGTAAAACTGCTTGTTGGTAATCAGTGGCTCGGTATCAAAGCACTCTTTGTACTCACTAGGTATTCTTTTGATAGCCTCCCCTTTGATAGTACCGTACTTGTCAGCGAAGTCGGGATGGGAATATAGCTCCCGAAATTTTGCCGGATCGCGAAGTATATTGGCGCGAATGTCCTTCAGTCTCTCCTTGGGCGGGTTGTAAAAGCCAGACATGATTCCAAAATCCTTGGCTCCCATTTGAAAGGCTATGGCTGGCAAAGGGTCTGCCTTTTCGCCCTTACTGATATGGGCAAAGGAATGAATCTTATAGGGTGTTTTATCGGCAGAAAACCGAATATCCCGATTGATCCTGCCAATGCATTTCTTGGGATCGATGACAATGTCATGATCCAACTCCTGGAGCGCCTGTACCGCGTCGGTGACTAGGGTGACCATGGGCTTTTTCACATGGGCCTCATAGCGCTTTTTGTTGGCGTGAAACCATTCTTTCGTATTGTTCTCTTCTAGCTCACCGAAGAACAGAATAAACTCTTGGGTAAAATACTTCATAAGGCTTGGTGCTTAGGGTTCAAGGGATTGGGGGTTCCAAATTCTACATAGGCTTTCAGCCCTTTGATCATAATATCGACTTC
>JBCBHI010000704.1:0-3405 GCA_038525885.1 Bacteroidota bacterium | reverse complement strand
CTGCCGGTACCTTTCGAAAGTATGGTACCGGCAGAACAATTACTACTTTGATCCAGCCTTAGGGGATTCGCAAGTTTACGATGACTTCTTCATCTATTCAGACTCTACCAAAGACCGCTCTATTTTTCGGTATACCCTGAATGAAGTGGGGCTCAAGGGGGACCTGGGCAATGCCACCTACAACATTGGGTATCGCCGGCGTGACGGAGTAAGCCCCATGAAGTTTCTGGATGAGCGCAACGCGTTTGCCGAAAACTACTTGATGGCCTACGGTAGGTATATGTTCCGCCCCTGGCACTCGGTGCAAGCGCGGGCAGAATACCTGCTGGATGGCCAGTACTTGGTTGACTTGGATTACCGGAACCGTTGGCTGCAATTCCAATGGAAAAGACGCTATTACCAACCTTCTTCTATAGAGCAGCGTTACTTCGGTAACCACGATGAGTGGAATTTGGATCTGACGAATACGCTCACGGACCGCTTCATATTGAAGGGATTCTTAACTGTAGGGCCTGTTTATTTTGAGCCCACAGTAGAGGCTACGTTACTAGACGATTTTGTTTATTGGGATGAGGAGCTAACTCCTAAGCAAACCGAGCTGTTTGGGCAGGTAATCACGGCTGGGGGCAAAGTGAATTTTGCCATGAATGGGTTCCATTGGGAAAACGAGATCCTGTATTCCATTCTGTCCGGTTCGGCTAGAGATGCCTTGGCCTTGCCCACCTTTTTCTCCAATTCTGAAGTATACTACCAGGGTAAACTGTTCCAGGATGCCTTGTACCTCAAAATGGGCTTAGGAGTACATACATGGTCTACCTATTTCCGGTATGGCTATTATCCAGTGGTGCAGCAGTTTTATGTGCAGCAGAGCATAGATACCCCCGGTTGGTATCCGGTGGTAGATTCTTTTGCGGTGCTCAACATTGGCCCTGCAAATTTGATTGTGCGATACAATCATATGAACTCCAACCTGTTTGAGCAACGTGGGTATCTCATCACGGCGGGGTATCCTGGCCTGCCGAGACGGTTTGATCTGGGAGTAAAATGGAACTTGTATAACTAATAGGGGCTATGGAAGGGCTAGAGAAAACTACGTTGGGGTTGAATTTGCCCACTGACCCAAGGTGGGTCAATATTGCTGAGAAGAACATTATTGATATTCTTCAAGACCATGCCTACTGTGAGCAGAAGGCGGCTTCTTCTTGTATCTCACTGATTGTGGCATTTCCAGACTGTGAAGAACTGGTAGACATGCTTACGCCAGTGGTAGCAGAAGAGTGGGGGCATTTTGAGCGGGTACTGGAGGAGTTGCAAAAACGGGGCGCTGGCTTGGGCCCGGTGCGAAAAGATGAGTACGTAGGTAAGTTGATCAAGCTGGAACGCAAAGGAGGGAAGCGAGAAGAACGGCTGATGGAAAAGCTACTGATCAATGCCTTGATCGAGGCCCGTTCTGCTGAGCGTTTCAAACTGCTATGGAAGAACATTGCCGACGAGGAGTTGCAAAAGTTCTACTACGAACTCATGGTATCGGAGGCAGGCCATTACCATAATTTCCTATCGCTGGCGAAAGAATACATGCCCGAAGAAGCGGTAGAAACACGCTGGAAAGAACTACTAGTACAAGAGGCTGAGATCATGCAGTCGCTTGAGGTGCGAGCGGACCGGATGCACTAAAGGGAATAGAAGGATTGTGACCTAGTTGCCTATGAGGTCATGATGGTTTCAAATCTGACCGATACCGTTTTTCGCCCCTCCTCATCCTTTGTCCGTCCAAAAACTGTCAATCTACTAAAGCTTCCATCTGCTTGGCAACGGCATCCGCTTCCGCCGTTTTTTGATCGGCCGCCCGGCGGTCACTTCGTGAAAGCTTGTGCGCTTCCGCCATCAACTTTTCGTACTTCTTTTGCAGTTTCTGCTTTTCACTTTTCTTCCCAAAGAGTCCCATAGTTATTCGTGTTTGTGGGGCAACTCTTCGCCTAAGCCAATGGTTTAGAATTTATTGGCTATCCACCTTGCTCGGCTGATTTCCGGTGCTATCCTGGCCTAGTTCTTCTTCCAGATCATCGGACCGCCGTTCTCGGATGAAATCAAATAACTCATTCACGTTATTAAAGCTTTGGGTGTGCATCAGGCTTACTCCCGTAGTGGTGGTTTGTCCGAAATAGGCATTGATAGTAGAGTTGTTGGCGCTGTTGAGGTTGTTTCGGCTGTACATTTTTATCCTAAACAGACCATCCGGGGTTAACAGGAACTCCACTGACCAGTCCCCAATCAGGGTAGCAATGTCTGAGGCTACCCCTCCGTCTGCGTTCTCGTTGATTATTCGCCCATCCCGGGTTACGCGCAGGCGTCCGTCTAAGAAGGAATAAGAAAGCCTGAGCTGGAATGTATTTAGGTCTTCTTCCGAAAGGCTGTTGATGTCAAAATCTATTTCCAGATTCTCGTCTACCTGGGTAACCCAATAACTGAGCTGGTTGCTGAGCAACTCACTCACACTGGCGCCCAATGCCGCAGTAGATACTGCTGCCACTCCGGAGCCCGTATCAAAGGCTTGCGGTTCGGAAAAGCGCTTCAGGATAATAAGACTGAACACCTGCCGCTTCATCTCCTGCTCATCTGTCCGCAGGGCTTCTTTGAACGCGCTGATGGAAGACTGCACGTCGATACTGTAAGAGGACCCGTTCACATTCGTGTTGATGGAATTGGGGTAATCCGTAACGTCTACCCCAAAGGTGATGTCTGGCGAGAGTAAATCCCCTTTCATATACAGGAGCGCCTCGGCCGGATACCTGCGGTTTACTTCTTGCGACTGATTGACCACTGAGGTATCTGCCGTACTGTACCCCATTAGGACAGGTTTTAGGGAGGTAAGTTGCCGGTAGGTGGCAGAAATATCCATCTGGGCCTCATAGGGGTCTCCCGTCCAGGAAATAGTGCTGCCAGGAATGATATCAAACTCCTTATTGATGAGGTTATACAGTGTGAAGTTGTATCCACCCTCGTCAATTGCGAGGTCACCAAACATATTGAAGGTGCCCTCCTGATCAATTTCCATATTGATTTCGCCGGTACCGCGTCCCCGAATGATATCTCCTGCCTTCAGGTCGAAAATCAGTTCTACGTAGGCGTCCTTGGTTACGTCCACATCAAAATCCAGGTTGATGTCCGAGAGGTCTACCGCGCCTTCCGCTTCCAGACCCACCTGTTCCTTTTGGGTGGTATCCGCCAGGTTAACAAACTTGATAAACTCCGCTTGTTCTGCCGTGGTAGAATAGTCGATGGGGATGTATAGCCGGGTGCCCCGTTCGGTGGTTGCCTGACCGCTAATGTCCAGATTGGAAATAGGCCCTAGGAAGTCCACAGACCCCGTGGCTACCGCGGTGCCATAGAAGTAATCATTGTCCA
>JBCBHI010000703.1:0-3406 GCA_038525885.1 Bacteroidota bacterium | reverse complement strand
GATCATTGATATTGGGCCACACGCCGGAAGCCATGGTGGGGAGTTGGTTTTCCAAGGGACGTTGGATGACATTCTCAAAGATGGCACCACTTACACAGGTCAATACCTGAATGGTGAGAAAGGCATTGCCGTGCCGGATACCCGCCGGAAGTGGAGAGACCGGGTGCAAATCATTGGGGCCCGAGAGAATAACCTGCAGAATATAGACGTGGAAATTCCCTTAGAGGTGCTTACGGTGGTCACCGGAGTTTCCGGTAGTGGCAAATCCACGTTGGTCAAACGGATATTGCATCCGGCCCTGAGCAAGTACCTCGGTCTGGGCGCAGAGCAAACAGGCAAATTCGATCGGTTAGATGGAGATTATCAGAGGATCAGTCAGGTGGAATTCGTGGATCAGAATCCCATTGGGAAAAGTAGCCGGTCCAATCCTGTTACCTACGTAAAAGCCTATGATGCCATCCGTACCCTGTTCTCTAGCCAGCCTCTGGCCAAACAGCGTGGCTATAAGCCAGCCCATTTTAGCTTCAACGTAGACGGTGGTCGGTGTGAAGTCTGCCAAGGTGAAGGGGTAACCAAGATCGAGATGCAATTTATGGCCGATATCTACCTCACCTGCGAAGCTTGCGGCGGCAAGCGCTTCAAACAGGAAATCCTGGACATCAAATACAACGAAAAGAATGTGGCCGATATCCTGGAACTTACCGTAGATGACGCCATCGATTTCTTTGCGGAAGAAAAAGCGGTGGTCAATAAACTTAAGCCCTTACAAGAAGTAGGGTTGGGATACATCACTTTAGGCCAGAGTTCCAACAGCCTATCTGGAGGAGAAGCCCAACGTGTAAAGCTGGCAAGCTTTCTTGGCAAAAGAAGTAGCGACCACATTCTCTTCATTTTTGATGAGCCCACCACGGGACTACACTTCCATGACATCCGGAAGCTGATGGACAGCATTCAGGCTTTGGTAAACCAAGGTCACAGTGTCATCATCATCGAGCATAATACGGAAGTGATCAAAACTGCCGATTGGGTAATTGACTTGGGACCTGATGGAGGAGATAAGGGAGGAAAGGTAGTGTTTGCGGGTACTCCGGAAGATCTCGTAAAAGAAGAAGAAAGTGTTACGGGGCAGTACCTGAAGGAAAAGCTGAAGTAGCCTTCCCCTACGTCCCAAAAGTAAAGAAGGGTTTGAGCCGCTGGCCCAAACCCTTCTTTCATTCTCAGATGATTATACTTGCTGCAACCTGCCTATAAAGTAGGATAGTCCGTATAGCCCTTTTCGCCTGGGGAATAAAAGGTAGAAAAATCAGGTGCATTCAGTTCGGCTTCCTGCTTGATTCGTTCTGGTAAATCCGGGTTAGTCAAGAAGGGCCTTCCAAAAGCAACGAGTTCACCCTTGTTTGCCTGCAAGTCAGCCTCAGCACGGTCACCGTCATATCCTCCAGACAAAATAATGGTTCCGCCAAAATTATTCCTAACCACATCCTTTATCTCCTGGGGTACCTCGGGGGCTCCCATAGGGTGATGGTCCACCATATGGATGTATACCAAGCCTAGTTTTCCTAGTTCAGTAGCCAATAGGCTGTACGTTTCAGGTAGTTCATCGTAGGGAAGTATGTCATTGAAGGCACCATAGGGGCTCAACCGAATACCCACTTTTTCTTTACCAATCTCGTTGGCTACGGCTTCGGCTACTTCTAACACGAAGCGTATTCGGTTCTCGATGGTACCTCCATACTCATCCGTACGCTGATTGCTCCCAGGATAAATGAATTGCTCAAGCAAATATCCATTGGCAGCATGAAGTTCCACCCCGTCAAAGCCAGCAGCTACGGCATTTTTAGCTGCCTGTACATAGGCTTGGCGTGTTTGGGCAATGTCATCAGCAATCATAGCACGGGGTGTAGGATGCGGCAATTCACCTTCTTGGTCCGTATGCATATTCCCTTGCACCGCTATGGCAGAAGGGGCAATCACTACTGAACCCTCCTCCATATTGCTAGGGTGAGAAACCCGTCCCGTATGCATTAGCTGTGCGAAAATTTTGGCGCCGCCCGCATGCGCCGCCTCGGTAACAGGTTTCCACGCCTTTACTTGCTCCTCATTATACAAACCTGGAATTCGGGCATACCCAGTTCCATTGGCTGCCGGGCTAGTACCTTCGGTAATGATAAGCCCAGCACCAGAACGCTGGCCGTAATAGGTGGCCATAATATCCGTAGGTACATGGTCCGCAGAGGCACGGCTACGGGTCATTGGGGCCATTACCATGCGATTTTGTAAAGTGAGGCTACCCAAGGTGGTAGATTCAAAAAGTTTCATGAGTGTGTGCTCGATAGATTGGTTTATTTCTTGTCCTACAAGCAGAATCCTATTCAGAAAGTTTGGCACCCTCAAAAACCTTGTAAAAAAGGGGGTATTACCGACACATATGTAGGAAATGTAGTGCCTCCATGAACTCTTTGGGAAACCAGGAAATCTTCGGTTTATCCCGATAAAGTGGGATATCAAAGAATGGCTGAGAACAGTGAAATCAACTAGCGGTGTAGGAGAAATTACGCCCAATGCCCTAATTTACATCCACAATCAAACCTACTACTGCTATGGCGTTTTCGGCCCCCGATTTTAATCGAATTGACGATGCCTCCATCGAGATTAGTCCTTATACGCTGAACACCCCGGTTTTCTCCTCTCGGAGTCTAAATAAAATGACCGGAGCTTCCCTGTTCTTCAAGTGTGAGAACTTTCAGCGGGCCGGTGCCTTCAAGATGCGTGGGGCAGCTCACGCCGCTCTGCGATTTACAGAAACACAACGGCAGAAGGGGTTAGCCACCCATAGCAGTGGTAACCACGGGCAGGCGGTAGCTGCCATGGCCCAAGCCCTGGGGGTTCCCGCCTACATTGTAATGCCCGAAAATTCTACCCAATCCAAAATAGCCGCCGTGAAGGGCTATGGTGGAGAAATCATCTTTTGCGAACCTACTCAAGCCGCCAGGGAGGCCACCTTGCAGAAAGTGGTAGATGAGAAAGGGGCTTACTTTATCCATCCTTACAACGACTGGGATGTCATTGCCGGACAGGCCACCTGTGCTAAGGAATTGCTAGAGGAGGTAGATGTATTGCATCACATTTTAACGCCGGTAGGCGGAGGCGGCTTAGTCAGCGGTACGTGTCTGGCCGCTAAATACCTCTCACCCAAAACAGAGGTAATCGGTGGAGAGCCCCTCGGGGCCGATGATGCCCACCGTTCCTTCACTTCCGGGACCTTGGTTGGTAACGAAACCGTAGATACTATTTGTGACGGGCTACGGGCTTCCTTGGGTCAGAAACCTTTCTCGGTCATTCAAGCGCATGGCCTGGACTACCTCTTCGTCCGTTACGGTGATGATATCACTTAGATGCTCCTGAA
>JBCBHI010000702.1:0-3409 GCA_038525885.1 Bacteroidota bacterium | reverse complement strand
GTGCTCAGAAAAAAATAAATTTTTTCTCATTTCTGGGTTACCTTTTTATGACTTCGAGTATATACCAATACAGGCTCAGTATTATTCCGATAAGAAACCGTCCTAATTAGCGAATTAGCATCGATTTCATTGTACTTTTCCTCGGCAACATCAGAGATGGGATCTGGAGAAATTTTCTCAGACTGGGAAGGATTGAAATAAGCGCCCACCACACGTACCAGAAACAAGGCACCCGCTTTGGCGATAAACCTGGAATGAGTAGTAATCTTCTTCATAAGTTAACGAATCCTAGTACCACATATGGCTAAACAGTGGGCAAGGTTCGGTTAACGGTTTGCTGCGCAAAAGTAGCTGATATACACAGCATTAACCAAATCCTTGAGGAATATTTTACAACAAAAAACCAAGGATTTCGATTGAGATCCTCCCGGCATACACTTCCTTTGCTAAACGTTGCATACCTCATTAGTTTCTCTGGCAACCTTCAGTTTGACCCCATGAAAGTACTTTTCGTTTGTCTTGGTAACATTTGCCGCTCTCCAATGGCAGAGGGAGTTTTTACGCAGCTGGTACGCGAACGAGGCTGGGAAGACCGTATCACTATCGACTCAGCCGGCACCTCTAGCTACCACATAGGCGAACTCCCGGACCCACGCGCACGCCAAACCATGCAACGCCATGGTGTTACACTCACAAGCCGTGCCAGACAGTTTACCGCCGAGGATTTTGCGGAGTTCGAGTACATATTGGCCATGGACCGGAGCAACTATGACAACATCCTACGGCTTACTGATTCTGAGGAAGACAAGAGTAGGGTATGGATGATGCGCACCTTTGAAGCAGACCCTCCTACCAGTCACACTGCTAAGGAAGAAGTTCCTGACCCGTATTATGGCGGTGAACAGGGCTTCGAAAAGGTGTACACCATGCTGGTTCGCACCCATAACAACTTACTCAATAAGATCGCAAAGGAGGCCGGATGGACGGAATAGGCTCTCAAAACGAAGAGTTATTCTTTGAACAGGCCCTATTCCAGGTACTGGGGTATTCACCCGAAGTACAACAAATGCATTTTGCCTCCGGTGGGTGTATCAACAATGCAGTACAATTGATTACTGACCAAGGAGAGTATTTCATTAAATGGAATGAAGACTCTACCCTGGAAGGCATGTTTGAGGTAGAGGCCCAAGGGTTGGAGCTCCTGGCCGGAGCCTCACCAGTTTATGTGCCTACCGTAATAGGGGTTGGTCAAGTAGCCCAACGGCAATTCCTTCTTCTGGAATATGTATCTAGCCGATACCGAGCCTCCTCTTATTGGGAGCAATTGGGCGAGGGATTGGTGGCACTTCACCAAAACACCGCGGATCAATTCGGTTTAGAATACAACAACTACATAGGTCGGTTACCCCAAAAAAATGAGCCCTGCCCACTCTGGGTTGACTTTTTCATAGAAAACAGACTCCGGGTACAAGCCGGGCTAGCCCTTTACAACCACCATGTGGGTGCTTCTTTTATGAAGCAAATGGATGTGCTATACACCAAGCTACCCGACCTCTTGCCAGTAGAACCTCCCAGTTTACTACATGGAGATTTGTGGAGTGGCAATGTAATGGTAGACCAGCAGGGTCTTCCCTGCTTCATTGACCCAGCGGTATATTTTGGGCACCGCGAAATCGAGCTTGCCTTCACACGTTTGTTCGGTGGGTTCGATCCTGCATTTTACCAAACCTACCAGGAAGCCTACCCCATGCAACCAGGTTTTGAAGACCGGGTAGACTTGTACAATCTGTATCCACTGCTAGTGCACGTTAACCTTTTTGGCCAAAGCTATCTGGGCGGAGTTCAGCGGATTCTCAAACGATTTGTTGGGTGAAAATTCGTTCCTTTGCACCTTTCAATTTCCACCCCATCATGACCATTTCCCATCAAGACTATACTTTTGAGCCCTTTATTCTAGCAGATGCTATCCAAGAGCGCATATCGGCATTGGGGCAACAAATAGGACAAGATTACAAAGATCAGAACCCGCTCCTGTTGGGCATATTGAATGGCGCTTTCATTTTTGCGGCTGACCTTATGCGGGCCATCTCCACCCCGTGCGAAATCTCCTTTGTGAAGTATGCCTCCTACCATGGTATGGCTAGCACGGGTACTGTAAAGGAGCTTATGGGAATAAACGAGTCGTTGAAGGGCCGGCATGTGGTTATTGTAGAGGACATTGTAGACTCGGGCGAAACGATGAGCATGTTGCTAGACAAGGTAGCCAGCCATGCCCCGGCCTCGGTGGAAATTGCCTCTTGCTTGCTAAAACCCGATGCTCTTCAGAAGGACATTCAAATAAAATATCTGGGTTTCTCCATCCCCAACGACTTTGTGATTGGCTATGGCCTGGATTACGATGGGTTTGGGCGCGAAATACCTGACATTTATCGGGTAGCGAAGTAATACTTCACTTGATTTTGCAAAGGTTTGTACCTGAGATGCTTATCTTTGCAGTCTTTTTCCAGAAAATCGGATTAACCAAATACCTTATGTTGAATATTGTGCTATTCGGCCCTCCTGGAGCCGGAAAGGGAACGCAATCCGCGAAACTGATAGAAAAATATTCGCTTACCCACATAAGTACCGGAGATCTTTTCAGAAAACACCTGAGCGAAGGTACTGAGCTGGGACAGCTAGCCAAGAAATACATGGACGATGGCAACCTGGTTCCTGACCAAGTGGTAATCGACATGGTAGACGATAAAATCAAGGACAGTGGCGATATCAAGGGGATCATTTTTGATGGTTTCCCCCGTACGGTAGCTCAGGCAGAGGCCTTGGATGTACTTCTCAATGGTAAAGGCACGCCCGTTACTGGCATGATTGCTTTGGAGGTACCTGAAGAAGAATTGAAGAACCGAATTCTGGAGAGGGGCAAAACCTCTGGCCGGGTTGATGACCAAGACATCAGCAAGGTAGAAAACCGGATTCAGGTATATAAGAACGAGACCCTGCCCGTAGCAGAATACTATAAAGGTCAAGAGAAATTTGCCTCCATCAATGGAGTGGGCACTATTGATTCCATCTTCGATGGCATCTGCTCAGAGATCAATCAACTGAATAATTAATCCCAAACCTGGGAAAGCATCCGGCTGCGGAGATTTGGGAATTCCCAGATGTCGGCAGCCGTTTTCTGTTTCATATGGCTACTTCCACCAATTTCATTGACTACGTAAAGTTCTGTTCACGTTCTGGCAAAGGCGGGGCTGGGGCTTCGCATTTCCGAAGAGAGAAGCACGTTCCCCTAGGTGGGCCTGACGGTGGTGATGGTGGCCGGGGCGGACACATCATTTTGCGTGGCAACCGCCAGCTTTGGACCCTCTTGCACTTGAAATATAAGAAGCATGTGATAGCGGGCAATGGTAAG
>JBCBHI010000701.1:0-3410 GCA_038525885.1 Bacteroidota bacterium | reverse complement strand
AGACTCGCTCTCCCAACCTCCCATTCGTGTTAATCGTCAATCGAATGATTCGAATCAATCCAAGGGTCAATTGCTAGGGTCAAAATCATCGCTGAGGTCCTTATCCGTTTGGATTGATTCGAATCATTCGATTGACGATTAACACGAATGGGAGGTTGGGAAATAGTTATGAGTTATAAATTATGAGTTATGAGTTTACCGCATCGGTAATCTTCAAGATGTCATTGACACATTACCGCATTGGCACCTTAACTCAATAGCTCATCCTCCCGGCCTTCCTCCCTATTCAAAATTCAACAGTAAGCATTCAAAATTTTTGAATCCATGTATAGCAGAAAAACCAAAGACGTGACGGCGCACAAGTCCGCCACCATCAGTGCCCTTGAGCTAAAAATAGACCGCCAAAGTACCCTGGTGGCTCAGGCACAAGGCAAATACGAAAGTTTGGAGACCAAACTGACCACCTTCCGGTCCCTGCTCACGCAAGCCGAAAAGGGCTACACCGCTGCGCAGGCCAACTATGATCAGTACCTGGCCGTAGAGGCCGCCGTGCAAGAAACCCGCAGCGGAGCAGGCAGCAGCTCGGAGGTTTCGCAGTCCTCCTTTGCCCTGGCCAAAACTATGCTGGGCCAGTGGCAGGACGTAGCCGGGCAGGCCCTCGAGGCCGCTACGCAGATTGCCGAAGTGGCCGACTACATTCAGGGCCGGAAAGCCAGCAACCCGCTCATCAGTGATCGGCTCGTGCAAGAGGCCAACCAGGCGCACCAGCAAGGGCTGGTAGCGGTGAAAGCCGTGGTGTCTGCGCTTACCGAGGCCATGCACGCCCTCAGCACCGCCAGCGAGGCCAGCCAGAGCACCAGCCTCACCGTCACCTACAGCGAGATGGCCAACAGCCTAGTACTGGGCGCGCCTCAGTCTACTGACGGCAACGGGGATTCTAGTAAGGAGTCGCCACTATCACAGCTGGTGCAGATTGCCCGCGAACAGGCCCGCCGGCAGGTAGAGCAGTACCAGAATGCCGTGGCGCAGATCCAGCAGAATGCTTCGGAAGCCAAGCTGGATTTCAGCAAAGCGCAGGAAGAACTCGCCTCCTTGAAGAAAGCCCTATCCGCCGCCAAAGTGGCCGTAGGCCGTGGCCCCGCCGCACAGCCTGCTCCGGCTCCCGCAGCCTAAAACCACTGTGCGAGACCCAACAGGAAGGGAGTATGGAATAAGATCAGTTTCTTATTTCTACTCCCTTCCTCCCTTTCCCAACCGGAAACCTGTTGGGTATTCAGCTGGGCAAATAGTTTTTTTGAAGAATGATCAGCTTACCGAAGAGTCGCAGTACATCGGGACCCAATCGGTCCGCTGGCTGGGTATAAGTTCAGAAAAAGCGCGCTGCGCTCATAGGAGCTGGGTGTTTGTATAGGTGGGTGAGGACCCTGGTAGGGTCACGCATGATTCACCGGACCTTTGGTAGTTCAGGCAAGGACATAGAAGTCTTTTACTGAAATTGGGACCCTACCAGGGTTTTCCCGTCTGAATATTCCGCCCATATCCAGCTCAAACCACCAGAAGCGGCCTCGCCTCAATCTACCCTACCAGTCATCCTGAAGGCCCCGCCGAAGGACCTAGGTGGTGCCTGTGTGTATACTTGCCTTTTGGAAATCGTAGGTAGCCTGCTCATGGATGGTTTTTGGGATGTCTTGAGTTTCTCGGCGAGGCAGTTAGCTAATATCAAGTAGGATAGCAGTAACTACCAAGGCCCTTCCTATCGTCAGGGTGACCTGGGGTGGTGAGGGGATTGTGGCTAATCCAACAAGCTGAAACCACCTTCTCGCCGTGATACCATTCTTCGTGGGCCCAACTCACCCACTCGCCGTGGTTGGTGTTTTAGGTCCGGCAGGACCGCCACCAACATCCCGAAACAGCCTCGCCTCAATCTATCCCACCTGTCATCCTGAGTAGAAATTTTAGGGCGGGCCAACCATACAATGTGGAATGCCGCCCCTTCGAGATTCTTGGTAGACGGCTAGCACGGGTCTGACCGGTCTTTCACAATGCAGATTACCGGTCAGACCCGTTTTTTCCATCGAATTGAATTTCAGACAGTTACTAAAACATGTCACTGGTGAGGCCCCGCCGAAGGACCTAGGTGGTGCCTGAGCGTGCACTTGCTTTTGGAAAGCTATATAGCCTATGCCCTCTAACCTATGTGAAATCATGCATTTCCCGGCAAGACGGTAAGCTGGTTTCATGCAGGTAGGCAGTAACTACCGAGGCCCTACCGCGCCGCGCAGGCCTTCGTCAGGATGACTGGAATGGTGAGGGATGATCTCGTGGTGGGACCACTTTAAGTGGTCTTACCACTAACTCGGCAAATGGCTGTAAATAGGCGGGTTGAAAATTAATCCCTGGTAAACTCTCAGAGTTATTCCCGAATCCAGTTGACCAATACCCGGCCGGCGATCGTTCCGCTAGAAAAAGGAATTTCAGGCTCCCCTGCAATCGCAAAATCATTGGGATTGAATGAAGCCTGGCCAATAAAATCATCTGCCGAGAAGTCGTCGTCATCATATAGTTGGATGGTGTACGATTGATTGAGAGTAGGCAATTGGTAAGCCGTATTCAAAAACATCGACAAAGGCAGGTTATCAGCAGTTACATCTTCATAGTACACCCCATCCTCATACAAAACAGAGGTACCTGAAGCAATCGAGAAAGTAAGATCAGCATCATCTAGCAGGTCCCAGGAAGAACCATCATCGGTAGTAGGAAAAGTATCAATTATGATTCCGGTTACCTCCACCGCGTCAGGCGTCAGAGAATCCAGAACCAAGTCACAGCCAGAAAGGAAAACAGTAGTAGCCATGGCTACTAGCTTGGATAGAATGTTTTTCATTAGTAAGTAAAATTATGGATTAAGTTGTGTAATGAGGGGCGCAAAGAAACATCATGGGATGTTTAACTGCAATTACTTAACCTCTAGATTTTGAGTGGCATAGACTTTTATTCACTACCCCCCAGAAGCAGCCTCGCCTCAATCTATCCCACCTGTCATCCTGAGCAGTAAGACTTGGGAACCAACCACACAAAGCGAGATGACGTGGATGGCTAGCACGGGTCTGACCGATCTTTCACAATGCAGATACCGGTCAGACCCGTTTTCTCCATGTAATTGAATTGCAAATGGTTACCTGAAACGTCACTGGTAAGGCTCCGCCGACCGACCTAGGTTGGGCTTGTGTGGGCACTTGCTTTTGGAAATCTAGGTAGCTCTTCCCTCGATAGTTTTTGCAGCATCTTGAGTTTCCCGGCAAGTGGGTAAGCTGGTATCAAGTAGGATAGCAGTAACTACCAAGGCCCTTCCTATCGTCAGGGTGACCTGGGGTGGTGAGGGGATTGTGGTTACCTCAGTGTACGGAGCT
>JBCBHI010000700.1:0-3424 GCA_038525885.1 Bacteroidota bacterium | reverse complement strand
GTGAGTTTGGTAAGGTGTTTTCCTACCAAGAAGCTCAACGATTTCTGTTCATTGAGGCCCGGAGTATTACCACTAAGTTGCCTTACGAGCTAGGCAGCCCCCTTAGCATCGTGCACCCTCCGGCTTCCGACTCTTCGGATTCCCTATTTCTAGGTGACCATCACCTGCTACAAGAAAAGCTGGAAACCGTATTTTCCGTATTACCGATACGCCTGCGGCAAATCCTGCTCCTGCAGCGCATTGATCGGAAAACGCCTTCTGAGATCGCCGAGATCTTAGGACTACCTGTGGAAAGGGTAGAAGAGGCCTTGGTAGATGCTTTGGAGCGGTTAGGCCCTGCTATGCGCGAGGCTTCTTGAGGGACAAGGTACAAGGTACGAGGGACGAGGAGGTTGCTCTTCCTAGCTGTTTCAAGCTTTCTGTAGGGTCGCACAGGCTGGGCCGCACAGGCTGGGCCGCCCAAACTGTTTCAAGCTTTTTGTTGGGCCGCATAGGTTGGGCCGCACAGGCTTGGAACTCTAGGATGTCGAAGAAGCCTGTGGCTTCCTGCAAGGGCCTCACTCATAGGATCCCATTTGATTTTGGCGACTTACTTCTGCTTAGCCATAGATATTATCCTTGCTGATGAGAAGCGTGTCCGATAAGTTGATGTTTTTAGGGACGCTTCTTCTCTTCGAGTGGGTTTTTTGTTTGGGGCGAGACGCCCCTGTTGGAGGCGGGCCACGAGCGTGAGGCTCGCGCCAGTATAGTCAGAAAAGCCTGGCCAGTAATACAACCTCACAATAAGCACGAGCCTAACCTAATCACATCCAGAACGAATTCACCAGTTTCAAGATAGTCAACTAAGTTTTTACTCATCTTAAACCCTTTTCGAGGCAAACCCAAAAGAAGGTCTACCGTGATGGTACCTAGAACTACCCCTAGTTCCTGCAGGCTGGCACATCCATCTTCGAAGATGTAATCCAGCACCAAGTCTAATAGCTCCTGTTTCAAATCCCCTCCGAATGCCCGGCTGGCTACCTCCAGTTCCGTACCATGGTTTTCTAGAAAAGTTGAGGTCAAACACTTGACTTCGTCCGCGTACCGATTCAATTTGATGGTTCCACTTGAAGAAGCGCCGTCTGCGGATATCACGTACCTCACCCTAGATTCCTCTTCCCGATTGATATACTGTTTCAGGTCAAAACGTTGCCCTACGTCCAGGCTCACCCAACCATCTTGGTCGGTATAAAAATTCCTGGATTGTTCCCCGATGGTCAACTGAATGCGTTGCTGGTTCAAGTATCCGCTTTCCGTTTTGGTAAAGGGTTCCGAGCCCGTGCTGGTTTTGTACACATAAGGGTAGGGGCCTCCCCTTTGGTTGATTTCCCAAAGGAACAGGCCAGCCGTCGCGCCCGTAATGCCCAAGGAAATGAGACTATAGGGTTCGGGCAACAACCAGCCCAATAGTAAAGAACCGCCCCCTACAGAAAGCCCGATGATGGGCTTTTCAAACCAGATGTAGTAGGGCAGGGATACCTTTTGGTATCGATCTTTGATCACTAGACGGTTGATTCCCGAATACTGGATATCCCCCGAAACCTGGAACCGAAAATTCCCTTGGCTACAAACCGGGGCACGTCGGACAGTATGCTCCAGGTCCAGCCATTGAGTTTTGGTTTCATCCACAATCTGTTCCTGTACTATCTTTTCAGTGCTTCGGTACGCTAAACAACTGGAGTTTAGCAGACCTAAGACTGCCATGGTGAATAGGTTGATCAATAGAAGTCTCATAATTGATGATTTGGTATCTACAAGCTACCAACTATTGCTTGTAGGTAAAATACCTACTTATCAGGATTTGTGCGCTCAGTTTTCTCGTCTTACGAATGCGGTGCGTCGGTTCGTGGGATGAGTGGTTGGGACATCATGGTCATCCAAGCCGTAGGGACTGCTTTGCGTTTGAAAGTCGTATCACCACTGAAAGTGGTAAAACGACGATCCGCCGTCCCACCGCGGAGAGCGGCGAGACGACGTACGAGTTTGTGAGGATGATTGCGAAGGCTATGATCAACGAATCATCACGGAGTGATACGTGAGGCTGCCTGAGCGAGTACTGACCATGAGATAGTACAGGCCAGGGGGCAAGGCTTCCACCGAAAGGGAGGTCTTTCCTTCAGCAGACCAGGCAGGCTGCCATTCGGCTACGGTTTGCCCGGATACCTGCACTAGCCGCAGGCTGGTTACTTCTTGCCTGCCTTGGGGGGTAGCTTCCAGGGTAAGGGCATATTCTACCGGATTGGGATACATCCTTAGCAGCGAAGTGAAAAGCTCGGGCCGTATGCCGGTTACAATTAAGGTACGCGAAGCGGTGAAGCAGCCGTCTGCATTGGTCACCACTACCTCGTAGCTGCCTGCCAGAGATACCTCCAGGGTAGGCCCCGAGGCTCCTTCTAGCAGTACCCCGTCCTGGTACCATTGGTTGCCCGTAGCGGCGCTGGATACCAGCACGATACGGTTGTTTTCCCGAGTCTCGGATATCTCGGGTTCAGCGGGTGAGTCATAGATTATGGCTTCCACGGTGACGGCCTCGCTAGCACAACCCAACTCACTTTGAGCTTCCAACTGGAAGGAGAAGCTCCCCGTGGTATCGGCCAGACTTAGCGTAGGGGTGGAAGTGGTAGTAAACAAGGAGCCATCGGTTTGGTACCAAAGGAAAGCTGCGGCCTCCCCATCGGCGGAAAGGACGGCATTGGCTGGACCGCAAACAGCATCCTTTGCCAAGGGTTCCGGAGTCTCAGGAACATCCAGAATGTGTATATCAATGGCCTGGTAAGGGGTGAAACAGCCCGCACCGCCTACGGCCCGCACGAGGAAGGTAGTATCCTGACTGAGGCCTTGGACGGTCCATTCACTATCCGTGATACCCGGAATTACCGTTTCGTCTGGGGTAGCCCATTCCAAAGCATCGGCCTCCGCAGCAACGCTCAGCGTTACCTCTCCCGGTCCGCAGTTAGCCAGACTGTCCGTGGTCACCTCGAGGGAGAGCGCACGGCAGGCGTTCCCTTTTAGCAGGATTTGGGTGGAAGTGGTAGTGCCGGTGTGCTGCAAGGTAAGGGTGGTGGATACCTCGCCCAAGGCCGTGGGCTGGAACTGTACCGGAATCCGGAGGGTATCATAGGCGTACAAGTAGACGGGTAAGCTGGCGGTGGTGGTGAAGGCAGCATCGTCAAAATCAGCAGCGCTGAGGTAGACGTACTCACAGCCCGTATTTACTACCTCAACCACCGTTTCCTGAGTGGTCATCACCTCTACAGGATCCAGCGTGAGGGCGGAAAGGGGAGCTTCCAGGTTACCGTCGTTGGGGTATTCGCTTTGGTAGAGGCGGTATTCCAGGGTAGTATCACTGGTGAGGTACCGGACAAAGTTTTGCGGCTCGCAAAAG
>JBCBHI010000699.1:0-3426 GCA_038525885.1 Bacteroidota bacterium | reverse complement strand
CTGAAGTCAGACCTATAGAATTGGAGATCTTGCACAAAACACGCGAGCTCCTGGGTGAGGAGAGTAGTTGGCATGCTGACGACGACCGCCAGTGTGAAGACGACCTGGAATCAGGAAAATACAGCCTATACTGCGCTATGAAAGCAGCCTCTATAGCCGTGACCCAGGATTTCAACCACCGCAATGCCGCGCTCAATCTGGTGAGAAAGGGCATCGGGGATATGCGGCCTGACAGGGAGTATGAGCACCGCCTGATGGATTTCAATAACGAGGAAAGCTATGAGACCATCCTGCAGCTTTTGGCAAATTGCACGGAGGAATTAGAAAGGGAATTGACTCCTTAAGGTCATCCAAGAAGCGGTACCCTTGAATGGGAACAATAGGTTCTTACTCTCCTGCGGTGGATTTTGATTCTTCTGGTTGGGTAAGCTTAGCATATACCTCTTCGTAGGCACGTAAGATGGGCAAGTAGAGCTTACGAATGTACAAATGCTCGATAAGGAAAATCAGGCAAATGCCCACCGGAATGGCTACAATCACGGAGGAAGTAATTTCTGGCATGGCCTCCTCTGGAGGGATAGTATGGACAAGGTACAACCACATGCCAAAGGCTTGGGCAAACGGGGTAACTACCACCAAATAAATACGAAGGTTCCGAATGAATCTGCGCAGCACATCCACCCTGCCGCTTACCGATTTTACCGTGTCCAGGCCCTGCAGTCCCCGTAGTTTTCGAATAATCTGTAGATACCAAGCGGAAGAAAACACCACCAAGGCCGAAAAGGTGATGACCATGGGTACAAAGGCGGGCGAACCCGGTTGTATGTATAGAAAGAAGGCGGAAATTAAGACCACCGAAACCAGCATCTCATACAGTGTGGTGCGCTTTAGCCTGGCCATAAGGTCATGCGAACGCTGTTTGGCCCATTCTTCCAGATGAGGGGCTACCCGTTCATAATAGTTGTGAGCTTCGGCATCTCCCTGCGCCCAAAGCGCTCTTAAATCAGGTTCCTGCATAGCCTAGCTGATTCAATTTATTATACAATTTCTTCTTAATGCGATTGATCTTCACGCCCACATTGCTGGGGGTAATACCCAGGATTTCGGCGATCTCCTGGTACTTCTTATCGTCCAAATAGAGCAACATCAAGGAGCGGTCTGCTGGGGGTAAAGCATGGATGGCCTTGTACAGTAGATTGATCTCCTGTTCTTTCTCTTCTGCCGAAGGGCTGTCATCTATCAGGCCCATGATGGGCAGCTCATCCAGCACTTTGTGCTTCTTGTTTTGCCGACGGTAAGTCATGGCGGTATTGAGTACCACCCGGTACACGTAGGTGCTCAATGCGGATTGCTCTTTGAACCGGGGAATCGATTGCCAAAGTTGAATCAGCATCTCCTGGTATAAGTCCTGAAAATCATCCTCCGTATCGGTGAATGACCGACCCGTTTTATACAGCAACGGGTGAAAACGCTTTGCCAATGAGGTGAAGTTCTCCATCGCGATGTACTATGAGTAGCATACAGCCCGAGAAAATTACAGGAGAACTACGAAAAAATTGAATATTGTAAAAATTTGGTGGGCTAAGTCGGTTCACCACTAGGGATCAAATAGAACATGGTATGCGCCGTCTCGTTTTTTTGCTGGCTCTGGTAGCAGTAATTGGAGGTCTGTCTCTTTTCCTCTCGTGGGGTTTCCAAGGGGAAGTAGTTCGGGTCAACCTAGCCTTGAAGGAGCCCGGCAAGACGTTTTTGTACTCTCAAGAGACTACCGCAGCGGTAGCCCAGCAGCTGGCTGAGGGGCAGTCGCCCATGGTGTTGCCGGTGCATGAAATTCTGACGGACGGGGATGAGTTGTATGTTCAGCCCGTGAATATGCAAGCGCTGGTACAGCTAATGGCTGGTGAGGTGCAATACCATGAATACGCCGAGCCTAGCTATGACGGCTACCTAAGCGCAGCCCCGCAAAGGGCTTTTCGGTTGGAGACTCATACCCAAGCCACCGAAACTATCGGCGAACAGCTCATTGCGTATACCATCACGCTAACGAACTCTACTGGAAAGGAAAAGGTGATCCGTTTTACCTTGAGCCCCACCACGTATGATCCGCAAGCGCTAGAAAATTGCCAGGTAGAGAAGTTTAAGGTAACGAGCCAACCGGCACCGGGGGAGATTGTGACTTCTATTCGGCCGTTTGTGGTGGTACCCGTGCAGGAAATCGCGGACTTTTTCGGCGTGTCGGGCGTACGGTGGGAGAGATCTACCGGGTTGCTTTATGTTAGTTTGTAGGGGTTATTGATTCAGCCGTGCGGGCCTATCTGGTCGAGCCTTTGCGGCCAAGCCTGGAGGCTCAGGCGGGTCCTTTTTTCGGGGCGAGGGTACTCGTTCCATTGTGCGGACGGTTGAAACCGTCCGCTGATGGCTTAGGCTAAGCCAGAAGGGACCTTATGGCTATAAATAGTGAAGTATTCAGCTTTGTTGAATTTCCTGGCAGGGAGCGAAATACTGTACCCCCGGAGGTAACTCCGGGGAATGTTGCACACCCTATAAGCCTAAGCCCTCGGAGAGGGCGGCACATGTTGTGATTGGCTTGGAGGGTGATCTTTCGTCCACTCCGTGGACTTCTGAGGGTGAGGGGCTTTTAAGCCTAGCACTTACGTACTAGGTTAATGTATTTCGTCCCCGCTGGGGACTAATTTTTGCTGATTCTGAGGGCTGGTGTAAGCACTTCCGAAACAAGGGGGATTGGTAGCTGGGTTGCATTATTAATGCCGGGAAAGGGATGCTGGCCACACCTTTATTGAGCTCATATGGGCTATGCTAGTGCCAGTCCTATGCGGTGGAGCCTGGAGGCTCTGACCATCCTGGGTTCCGGGCGAGGACGCCCGAAACAGGGCAGAGTGGTTCCGAGCGAGGACGCTCGAAACAGTATATAAACCGGGTGAGGGATGCGAGCGGATACCCCACAGCCCGTGGGCAGGCTCACGAGGGTTGGGAAGGGGCGAGGAGTAGTAGCGGACAGCCCGACCCCAAGCCGTCCGCAGGAAAGGCTTGGGGGCACCCCCAAATTATTTCCTTTACGGGCTATTTCTTTTGGTTTTCGGCCTGAGCTAGGCGGTTGATGAGGACTTGCATCTCATGCAGTTTGGTTTCCAGATCGGCCACGCTTACTTGGCCTTTGCGCTCTTCGCTGGCTTCCATTTCCATTTCTGCCTTGGCCTCGTCCATGCCGTTCATAATGATACCGATGAATAGGTTGAGCATGATCATGGTGCCAATGAGGACGAAGGACACAAAATAGGCAATACTCAACATGTTTGGTTGCGAAAATTACGGCTACGATGGAGCCATCAAACCCTGCGTAGATTCCACCGCCCAACCCGCTTTGAGTATTGCCAATGAGGACGAAGGACACAAAATAGGCAATAC
>JBCBHI010000698.1:0-3426 GCA_038525885.1 Bacteroidota bacterium | reverse complement strand
TGGATGGTCTTAAACGGAATGCCCAACTTAAAGGCATCGTAAATATGGAACAGCCACAAGCTTACCCATATCGACCCTTGGTTCCTGCGTCAGTTAGAAGAACTGATTGTACTGGAGAAGGAAATCCAGAAATACGAGATCCAATCTCTGCCCAAGGACCTGCTACTGGAAGCCAAGCTGAAAGGCTATGCCGACCGGCAAATTGCTCACCTAGTGAAGTGTCTGGAGAGCGAAGTATACAACCGGAGGAATGAAGAAGGTATCCAGCGGGTATATAAAGTAGTGGATACCTGTGCGGCTGAGTTCGAAGCACAGACTCCTTATTTCTACTCCACCTTCGGAGAGGAAAACGAGTCCGTGGACTCTGGCAAGGAAAAGATAGTAGTGCTAGGTTCTGGCCCTAACCGGATTGGCCAAGGGATTGAGTTTGACTACTCCTGCGTACACGGGGTACTGGCTGCCAAAGAGGCAGGGTATGAAACCATCATGATCAACTGTAACCCGGAAACGGTAAGTACGGACTTCGACATTGCAGACAAGCTGTACTTTGAGCCCGTATTCTGGGAACACATATATGATATCATCCGGCACGAGAATCCCGTAGGGGTGATTGTGCAGCTGGGTGGGCAAACGGCCTTGAAGCTGGCAGAAAAGCTAGAGCGATACGGTATCAAAATCTTGGGTACCTCCTTCGAGGCCTTGGATTTGGCGGAGGACCGCGGTCGCTTCTCTACCCTGCTGGCAGAGAATGAGATTCCCTATCCTAAGTTTGGGGTGATTCAGGATGCCGATGAGGCCCTGGAACTAGCCAAGGAATTGGGCTATCCGCTATTGGTTCGCCCCAGCTATGTATTGGGCGGCCAGAGCATGAAAATCGTAATCAACGATGATGAAATGGAGAAGCATGTGGTGGGTATTCTGAACGAAATGCCGGACAACCGAGTGCTTTTGGACCATTTCTTAGACGGTGCCATCGAGGCTGAGGCCGATGCCATCTGTGACTGTGAGGATGTGTACATCATCGGGATCATGCAGCACATAGAGCCTGCCGGTATTCACTCCGGTGATTCGTATGCTGTACTGCCTCCGTACAACTTGGGAGACCTGGTAGTAAGCCAGATTGAAGAGTATACCAAGAAGATTGCCTTGGCGCTGAAGACGGTAGGTTTGATCAATATTCAGTTTGCCATCAAAGATGATCAGGTGTACATCATTGAAGCGAACCCTCGGGCTTCGCGTACGGTACCTTTCATCTGCAAGGCCTATGACGAGCCGTACGTGAACTATGCCACCAAGGTGATGCTTGGCAAAAACAAGGTGAAGGATTTCAAATTTAACCCTACCAAGAAGGGGTATGCGATCAAAGAGCCCGTGTTTAGCTTCAATAAGTTCCCGAATGTAAATAAGGAACTCGGCCCCGAAATGAAGTCTACGGGAGAAGCGATCTACTTCATTGATGATCTATTAGACGATTATTTTCAAAAAATATACAGTGAACGCAACCTGTATCTGAGTCGGTAGTTAAATAAAATAGATGCCGCGGGAGTTTTTCTTCCGCGGCTTTGTTAACTTGATACTACCCACTGGTTTAGCATATAAATGATTATTCGCTTTCTACTGATTCTGTTCTTAGTATACCTGGTTTTTAACCGTGTGTTCAAGTTTTTAATGGGGGTTGGTACTTCTCCCCAGCAAAGCCAACAGCGCCCACCGCAGAATCCTTTTCAGCGCACCCAAGAGCGCCAACCCAATGATGGTAACGTGCGGATAGATTTTATCCCTGAGAAGAAAAAGAAGAAGCGGAGCGGTTCTCCTTCCAAGGGTGGAGAATACATTGATTTCGAAGAAGTAGACTAAATTCTGCTTTATGCAATCGGTTTCTATCGGTACTTAAAAACCGTACCTTTGCGGCATGCTTAGCCACCAACTGCTACAGCAATCGCTGCAACTCGCTCGTCTAGAGCTTTTTATATTAGACCTTCCTCAGAAAACCTCCTTCACCTCAGGAATTGGAGTCAGAAACTCCCGCAAAGTGCTCATTGTAAAGTGGGTAGATGCGCAAGGGATAGAAGGGTACGGTGAATGTTCTTGTCGGCCAGATCCCTATTATTCTGAAGAATATCTGGACGGTGCCGTAATGCTGGTACAAAAATTCATTGTACCCCACCTCCAAAAAAATACTAACCTCTCCGAGGTATTGGGCGTTCTCCGCAGGATTCGCGGGTGGAATTTCACCAAGGCCGCGGTAGAGGCCGCTGCATTCCAAGTAGCCCGCACCCTTAGTGGGTATTCTTTCACCCAGGACATTACCACCCCCAGCGTTCAGCAGGTGCCGGTAGGCATCTCACTGGGCATCTACACAGATAAGGGTGAGGCCTATGAGGTAGTACAAGGTGCCCTGGAAGAGGGGTATCGTCGGATCAAATTCAAGATTTCTCCTTCGGTAGATACAGCGGTGTTTGAGCACATCAATCCGCTTTTGTTTGATAATCAAGTGCATACCGGGTTTGATGCCAACGGCAGCTTTTTTCATGAAGACTTGGATAAGCTAGGCTACTACGTAAATACCTACCAGACCATTATTGAGCAGCCACTGCCGCCTAGCCGGTACGATGTGTATCAAGCTGCCAAACAAAAGTACCCTACCCTTAGAGTATGTGCTGACGAAGAAGTGAAGAGCATTGGGGACCTGATGAAGCTTAAAGCTTTAGGAGCTATCGACGAACTCAATCTAAAACTGGGCCGGGTAGGCGGGGTGTCTCATAGCGTAGAAATATTGGAGTACTGCCTGGCAGAGGGCATTCCTTGCTGGATAGGGGGGATGTTTGAAACCGGAATTGGCCGAGTGCTCAATCTGGAACTAGCCCGGTTCTTGCCGGAAGCGAAAGCCCATGACCTAAGCCCTTCTTCCCGCTATTTCTTAGAGGATATCATCACTCCTGAGGTATCTATGGAGGGCGGTTTAGTAGAGCCCAACCAATTTGTGAATTATAAGGTGCTGCCCGAAGTGATGAAACGCCTGGAGGTAGCTCACTTTGAATACGACTTCTGAATACATAAGCTATGCTCGATTATATCATCACCGGGGCTACGGTATGTACGGGACTCAAAGAGCCTGCTCTTCAGGTGCCGGTAGGTATTGAAGGAGATAAAATTGTACTGCTAGAGGCAGGTGCACCGCTACCGGAGGCTAAGCAGACGATAGATGGCACTGGGCTGATATTGGCACCAGGGTTTATAGATCCGCACGCCTCCACCGGATTTGGCTACTTTTTCCCCAATGCGGCCGACCATAAGCTGTTCCAGGGCATCACCACCGAAATCTTTGGTAACTGTGGCACCTCCCCATCCCCCATTGGCCCGCACTTGGTCTCTACCATGGAGCGGTTGTCGGAGGATATTGGGTTTCCGTATGACTGGCATACT
>JBCBHI010000697.1:0-3426 GCA_038525885.1 Bacteroidota bacterium | reverse complement strand
CCTGTTGGCAACCAGCCCTCTTTATCTATTGGGGTGGATATCAATTCCAAAGGACACCTGTTTCAGCTTCATTTGAGCAACTCCAGAGGGCTAATTGCACGGAACTACGTCACTGAGACTACTGGAAATATTTTGGATGGTGAATTCCATTTTGGCTTTAACATAACGCGTGATTTCCAAGTACGGGGTAGAAAGTACTAGGTATGTTGTGGATCGATGATTTGTAGCTAATTTGTTGGCCTGGAAGTAATCCGTATGGCCAACAACGCTACATCTATACATGCCCGCTATTGGGATGCTACCCAACCTGACTTCGTTTTCCCTGAGCAGTCTGATTCGGTATTTGGTTACGGACCTGTAAAGGAGCGTCCTAGTACGGGTATTTGCTTCTCGGGCGGAGGCACCGTTTCGGCAGCCTTGATAGCCGGATACCTCCAGGGGCTTGAAGAGTTAGGCCTTACCGACCAGCTAGGCTACATCTCAGGTGTTTCGGGAGGCTCATGGGGGAGTACCCCCTACACTTTTTTGCCCGAAAAACTGTCCGATGAAGAGTTCTTAGGACCCAAGCATGAACCATCAGAACTCAGGGGCTGGCGACTCCGATGGCGAAAAAGAGGCAGCTTGGTCCGTGCGGTTACCAAAGCACAAATTGCCAACAAGACAGTATTGAACGCCATCTTTCGGAATGAGGCGTTTTCTCGTGCAGTAGGCGAGATCTTTCTCCGCCCTTTTGGTATTGACTCCCCTCCCAAATTGGGGAAACAAAAGCGGTACTTTGCCAGTACACCGGAGGTGCTAAATGATATTCTCACCCGGAATACTCTATTGGAGAAGGGCGACTTTGTTCTCATGAGGAAGGATCGCCCCTTTTTGATTATCAATGGGGTGGTTTATGTGCCCAAAGGGGAGGAAGAGAGTAAGCAAGGAGGCGATTTTCATGAACTCCCCTTTGAGTTTACTCCACTGTATTGTGGCTCTTCTGTCCGCTATCCTTTTCCAGGAAAAGACGGTCAGATTATAGGGGGCTCCTATATAGAATCCATGGGATTCGATGCCGAATTAGAATCGGTAGAAGACGAAGCTATTGTCCGGGTAAAATCCGAAACCCCCTTTAGTATCTGCGACCCAATGGGGACTAGTGGTGCCGTGGTAGCTAAGTTACTGGTAGAATACAAATCTGGCTTAAAGCTCCTATTTCCTCAATATCGCTATTCAAACCCGATACATCCTGAGGGAGGTACTAAGACATATGAGTTCGGCGATGCTGGCTTATTGGAGAACCTGGGCATAATCCCTTTGCTAGTCCGCCAGGTGAAAAGTATCGTGTTGTTTTCCACGGCCCCTTTCGATATCCATCATCCCACTCTGAAAGTGGATATTAGTGAGCGGGCTGAGCGGCTTTTTGGATTCAATCAAATTGCCGCCCTTTTCGGGGCTCCCGTATATGATCTTGATCCTCGAAGTGAAACCTATTTGAAACGCATAAAGGATCCTCGCCCCCTACAAGTTTTTCCAGAGGAGGATTTTGCTTCAGTCGAAAAGGCATTGCAAGATAGTAAGAAGTCGGGTGGCCCAGTAAGTTTCTCGGGTACCCTCCGGGTCTTGGAAAATGGATTCTTGGGAGTAAAGGGTGGTTGGGAGTGCCAGGTTATGTTCCTATGTGTAGATAAGTGTACCCGATGGGAAGAACAGTTGCCTCGGGCATTGAAACGCAGAATAGGGAGACTAGGCTTCACATTGCGCACCTTCCCGATCATTAGAGTATTCGTACAGAACCCACCCTACGTCATTCAACTTACCCGGACACAGGCAAATCTTTTGGGAAACCTGGGATACTGGATGGTAAAGGAGAAGGCGGCTATTCTGCGGAAGATGATGAAAGGTAGTCCCGGAGACCACAATAAGTAGAAAATTGAATCCTAGTGGGAATCTGACTACAATCTCGGGTGTTCTCCTAACTTTGCGGCCTTAATTTTAATTCATCCACCCATGACGGTAGACGAGATTCGCGCACAATTGCATGCTTATCGGCGGGCCGGTAAGCGTATGTTTACCACCTCCTCCTTCCAAAGCCATAGCTTGGTTCTACTCCATATCCTGAGTGAGGCGGACCGGTCCATACCGGTTTACTTTATCAACACGGGTTACCATTTTCCTGAAACCCTGGCATTTCGCGACCGACTAGCGGAAGAGTGGGGCCTCAATGTGGTGGACCTGCATCCGCTCACGCCTAAATACCAACAGAAAGATGCCCAAGGGCGTTTACTGTTTGCGAGTGACCCGGACTACTGTTGCTACCTGAATAAAACCCAGCCCATGGACCAGGTACTACAGACTTTTGATATCTGGATCAATGGGGTACGGGGTGACCAGAGTGCGGTGCGCAAGGCGATGAAGGTAGAGCAGCCCGCACCCCATGGTACTACCCGTTTCCACCCGATGTTGGACTGGAATTCCAAGATGATATTTCAATACAGAAAAGAGCATAATCTACCTGAGCACCCGCTTGAAGCCAAAGGCTATACGAGTAGCATTGGCTGCGAACCCTGCACCCGTAAGATGTCCCTGGAAATGCAGGAACGCGAAGCCCGCTGGTTTGGCCTCAACAAGGTAGAATGTGGTTTACATACCGATCTGGTAGCAAAATAATTCTATGAACATTTTGATTACGGGGGGTGCCGGGTACCTGGGCACCGAGCTTACTGGCCGACTCATAGGTCTGCCAGATGTGAAAGAAGTGCGAGTTTTTGACAACCTGAGCCGGAAACAGCATGATTTCTTTCTGGGCCATCGCAAAGAAGGCTATGAGAAGGTGAAATTTATCCAAGGTGATTTGCTGGATAGTAGGAAGTTGAAGAAGGCCTTGGATGGGGTGGATGTAGTGTACCACTTGGCAGCCTTTGTTACCACTCCCTTTGCTAATGCTGATCCTCATAACTACGAGCAAGTAAACCACTGGGGGACCGCAGAGCTTACCTATGCCCTGGAAGAAGCCAAGCAAGTAAGTAGAGTTGTGTATGCCAGCAGCACGAGCGTGTATGGTGCACAAAAAGCCCCTGTGACGGAGGAGACGGTGCCGAATCCCAGGACTTTTTACGGGATTAGCAAGATGAGAGGGGAGGAGCACATCCGGAGGCTAAGCGATAGCAAGGCCACCTATATTTTGCGATTGGGCAATGTGTATGGCTACAACCGGAGCCTGCGGTTCGACGCCGTAATTAATCGGTTCATGTTCGATGCTCATTTCACCGGTAGGCTCAGTATCCACGGAGACGGACAACAGCACAGGGCTTTTTTGCCGATTGAAATGGTGGGCAAAATAATGACTGAGTTGGCCCAAGCAGAGGTGCCTAGTGGTACTTACAATGTAGTGGTCCAACACCATCCGGTTTTGGTCCAAGCAGAGGTGCCTAGTGGTACCTACAA
>JBCBHI010000696.1:0-3427 GCA_038525885.1 Bacteroidota bacterium | reverse complement strand
TCTCTGTTGAGTTTGTATGGGACCAAGAGTGGCAGGATGAAATAGATGAATTTAATCGTATTGAAGCTGAAAAAGACCCTAGTTATGTAATCCCGAAATGGCATTGGGAGGAATAATTTCTCATCATTCACTCTGTATTATATATCTCTCTCGGCATTTTCCTTTCTACCTCAATTTTACGCTTAGCAAATTATCAAGAGTTAGTGCGCCGTTGTTTTTGTGTGAGCGATTGAGCCATTGCTTGAGCCGGGGTTGCCTAATCCGCCGCTGGTATGTGCGTAGGCAGGCTGCGTGCACCGGACGAGTGGTGAAAGCGCGGTCCCGCCGTAGCTCGCCGGCCGGCCCAAAGGCCGCACCCGTGGGCGGTGGTGCGGGGACACACCCAAGCGTTTCTTAACAACACCAGTAAAGCTATAGCAGCCTCCGCCCCCAGGGCTACAATACGCTGGCAGGTTCGGTGTTCAACCGTATCTCCTATTCGGAAAAGGACAAGCTCGTCCTCATCACGGTACCCTACACCTACCGGGACCGCAGCATTGCGGGCAACGAAGGGCAGTACCTCATGCCCGGTATCGCCGGGGGGCGCTCCATGGTGAGCATGCTCAGTGGCCTGCAGCCCGGCCAAAGCGCCAACCTCGTGGAATTTGTGGGCCGTGTATTTACGGCTACCCCCAAGCCCCGCCGCCGCTACCTCGCACTGCTGCATGCCCACGGTACCCTTACCTTTCAGGAAGACGTACAAGAAAGCTGGGTGGCAGGGTACCCCTACATCAACCGCGTCGACTTTTTAGAGAACCCCAACCACAGCCTGCTCCAAGAACTTCACGTGCCCCAGGAGTCCTATACCCGTACCTCGCACACGGGGGTAGGTTCGGTCAACTGGACCGAGGAGAACCTCCACTACGAGTACGAGCTACTACAGTACAAGGTACAGCGCACCGCTTTGCTGGCGGAAGGTGAGACCATCCCTCTGTCTCGGTGGATACCCCGCGAGACCCCGGTTATGAAGGAGTTCTTCATACCGGAGTACCATCAGGTATATGCCAAAGGCTTCGTGTTCAAGGGCAGTTTGGAGACCTGGTTGCTGCGGTTTGCCATTGCCCGGTTTGCTGGCTGGGACCCCGAAAAACCCGAGTTGTTAGACGTAGACCGGGTCACCTACGGCTTTCGCCGGGCCGCCCTGGACCAAACCATTTACCTGGCCCTCGACCTGGCGGGTTTCTTCCCGGTGGTGGGCGACTTCGCCGATGGGGCGGGCTTTGCCTACGCCTCCCTCACAGGCAACCGCGACCAAATGGTCAACTATGGCATTGCCACGGCCATTGTTGGGGTCACGGCCGTGGCCGTGAAGGCCGGTAAGTTCATCTATGCGGCGGGCAAAACATGGTTTGTGAAGGCAGGCAGCCAAACTGCCCGTGAGGTAGCCCAGGAAACCCTTGCCAAAGAGAGCCTGCGCGAAATATTGGAGTTAGGGCCTGCCGCATCCGACGAACTGCTTAGTGCGGCCTCGCTGCGCATTACCGAGGGTACCCTCTCCCCACGAGGGTTTATCAGTGTAGCCGAAGGGGCTACCGAGGCCGAACGCATAGCCCGCCTGCGCACCGTGATGGCCGTAGAAGAACTCATCGCGGAGAACCCTCAGCTTAGCGACGGGCTCAATTACCTGATCATCCCTGATTTGGCGACTGACCCTCGCCACGTAGACACCTGGCACCTCCTGGCCACCCAGTACCGCTACGCCACCGATGTCCATATGGTACTCTACCCGGCCCCGTTCGTCCTCACCAACTACCTGGCCAGTCACCCTGTGGTAATGAACAAAATCATTACCTCTACGGGCAAGAACTACCAAGCGCTCATCAGCGTATTGGATGCTTTCAAACTCCTGGATGACGGCCCCGCCGCCCTCCTGGACGACCTGGCCAAATCCGATGTGCTACTGGAAGCGGTGGTGAAGGATGCTGTTTTAGTAGAGGGGTGGAGAGTTACCCAGCCGTTTACGGATTTAAGAACCAATGTTTCAGATTTACAAATTGTCACAGATTACATTGGACGTTCAAGCAAAACTGTAGATGAGGTAGCTGGAGAAATTCCTTCGTCTTTAAATGATGCTAGGAAATGGCTTGGGGACAGAAAAATCGAACCTTTTTTGGAAGGAAACCCTCAGATTGTAAATATATCGATACCACCCAATGGATATGAGTTCGTAAGCCAATTAGATGGGAGTAAGTATATCCGAAGAATCGATGCTTCTGACCCGTATACTCCGAGGTTGATGGTTGATGAAACAGGAACAGTTGTTAGATACACAAAATCTCAGAGGTTAGCCTCCAATGGTTTATTAAGAAGTCGGTTGGAATCAGCCTTAGGTTCTATTCCAGAAAATCACCAAGTTCATCATCTCGTCCCATCAAAAGTAGTTGAAAGCAGTGTTTTGCATCAAGAGGCAATATCTAGAAACTTATATGATGTTGATAGGGTATCTAATGGTAAAGTTTTAGCAGAGACCGCAGAAGATTTTGCTCCAATATCGGAAGGGTTGCCTACTCATTTTGGAAGCCACCCCAATTATGATGTTGAAATAAATAATGTTATAGGGAATGTTTTAAACACTCCAAGATCATGGGCCCCTGGTGGTGTAGATATCGATGGTTTACCTTCATTAACTTCTGAGCAAATTACAGAGTTAATTGACGATGTTGAATTTGAAGCCTTAGGTGTATTGGAGGATTGGGTGCCTGAAAAGTTGAATTGAGGATACAATGAAGAGCGTTTATAAATTAATATTAGACACAAAAAGACTTGGTGATCCTGCATATGATGCAGTCATAATACCTTCTGATGATAGTGATAAGTATAGATATTACTTTTCTAACCCAATACTGTATGGTGTTGAAAAACTACCTAGTACGATTGATTTTCTTGCGAACTTTAATCATCTGCCTGCTTATGATATCCTTTTTACAGATTCAGGCTTATTCATAGCTAGCAAAACAGTTGTGGAAATTATATCGAAAATAAAGGATGAACAGTGGTTTTTGACAGTTCCGGTAAACATGATTGACGATACTTTTTTAGGGGAGAGATACAATGAGGAAGGTTTTTTAAATAATGATGTCCCTGTTAATAAAGATTATTTTGCAATAAGATTTTTTGACTTATTAGATTGTTTTGATCCTGATAATTCGGATTTCCGTCCACTAAGATCGAACCCTAAGCTACCAGGAAGAATAAAAAAGTTTGTGTTAAAAATGCCACAGCACGGCTTTCCTCCATTTTTTCGCGTAAATGTTGTCTCTTCTGAAATATTTCTAGGTCAAGAAACTTCTACCTCTTCAAACACGCAGCCTTTTATCTCATTCGCTTCAAAAGCTTCCTTTATTTCTGAACAAACAAATATTTCAGAAGAGACAACATTTACGCGAAA
>JBCBHI010000695.1:0-3438 GCA_038525885.1 Bacteroidota bacterium | reverse complement strand
CCGTATCTATTTGACCTTCAAAGGGATTGAATACCAAACCCTTCAGATCAGGAGCATTGAATCCCTTTGAAGGTCAAATAGATACGGGCAAAATGATGAAGGCCCTGACCCGGTACGTTACCCATCTGGGGGCAGTTATCCTTACCGGTAGCGAGGTGTCTCATTGGGAGGAAATGCAGGACCAGGTGGTGCTAGGGGTAGAGAACCCCGTGTACGACGATCTTACCTTGTTGCATGCCCGCAGAATGGTGATTTGCACCAATGCCTTTTCCCAGCAATTGCTGCCTGAGGTGAATCTAAAACCAGGCAGGGGAGTAGTGCTGGTCACGGAACCCATACCAGACCTCACCTTTCGGGGTACCTTCCATTACGATGAGGGTTACTACTACTTCCGAAATTTTGGCCAGCAAGTCATCTTTGGTGGTGGCAGAAATCTAGACTTTGAAGTAGAAACGTCCACCGAATTTCTCATCAACGAACGAATCAGGACCGTACTGGAAGACCATCTTCGCCACTTTATCCTGCCCGGCAAGCCAGTAGAAATTGCCGATTGGTGGGCCGGTATTATGGCCTTTGGCGATAATAAAGAGCCCCTTTTCCAGCCCCATTCTGACCGGGTACTCGTGGCAGTCCGCCTGGGCGGTATGGGAGTGGCTATCGGTTCGCGCCTGGGCGACCGGGCAGCCGACTGGCTGTTATCTCCCTCCATGCAGATGGCCTAACCTCTTTCCTCAACCGGCTATGTGTCCGGCTAAAATGTTGGGTCTCCGTTGGCGCGTCCGCCACCCAAGACGGAGCCATATTTTTACTATCTTCCCCGTCATTTTTCTAAGCATATACATCCATGACCCAGTCTTCGGTACGTAAACCACACCTATGGGAAGCTTTGCTTCCTATGATTTTCCTTATCGCAGCCCTATCGGCCAACGTATACATTTTCGGCGATAACTCTCTCAGCGGCTCCAACCAGATGGTACTGCTTTTGGCGGCTGCGGTGGCGGCTTTGGTGGCTGGCCGTATGGGCATCACCTGGAGTACTATGCTGCGCGGTATGGTGAAGAGCATTAGCTCGGCCATGGGTAGTATACTGATTCTCCTTTTGATTGGGTCGCTGGCAGGTACCTGGCTCATTAGTGGCATTGTGCCGGCCATGATATATTATGGGCTGGATATCCTCAACCCGACTATCTTTTTGTTTGCCGCCTGTGTAGTCTCGGCCATTGTCTCTTTGGCTACCGGTAGTAGCTGGACCACCATTGCCACCGTAGGGGTGGCCCTCTTAGGCATTGGTCAGGCCTTGGGTATTTCCGAAGGGCTTATTGGCGGGGCCATCATATCCGGGGCCTACTTCGGAGATAAGATGTCTCCCTTGAGCGATACCACCAACCTGGCTCCTGCTATGGCGGGTACAGACCTGTTTACCCATATCCGGTACATGGCCATCACCACGGTGCCCTCCATCGTAATTACCCTCATCATCTTTTTAGTGCTAGGGTTTCTGGGGCAAGGAGAAGGCAGCGTAGAACGAACGGAAGAGATTCAAGCCCTGATCGGGCAAAAGTTTAATATCACGGGTTGGCTGTTTCTAGTGCCAGTGGCCGTCATCGTGATGATTGTGCGCAAAGTGGCTGCCATACCGGCCTTGCTGGTAGGTACCTTATTGGGAGGGATATTTGCCATCATTTTCCAGCCCAACCTGATGCGCGACCTTGGGGTGGAGCAGCGCTCGGCCGACGCCTACGTGGTGGCTGGTGGGTTTACGGTGCCTACCGAGAGTAGCACTAAGGAAGATGGCACTCAGTATACTGCTGCTGAGGTAGCCGCCCTGCAGGAGGAAGCACGCAGTGATTTTGGGCTCAACAGCTTCATCACTACCATGGTGGCTATGTACGGCGATATTGGGGTGGTAACCGGAGACGATGACGTGGATGGCTTGCTTTCTACCGGAGGTATGTACGGCATGCTCAACACCATCTGGCTGATCCTGTGTGCAATGGTGCTGGGTGGGGTGCTGGAATCTGCTGGTATGCTGCACCGGATTACCGATGCCATCATAAAACGGGCTAAAACCAACACCGGGCTCATAGGAAGTACCGCCGGTACGTGTGTCTTTTTTAACGTAACAGCTTCTGACCAATACCTGTCCATTGTGGTGCCGGGGCGTATGTACGCAGATACCTACAAGGACCGGGGGCTGGCGCCAGAAAACCTGAGCCGGACTCTGGAGGACTCAGGTACGGTAACTTCCGTACTGGTACCCTGGAATACCTGCGGAGCCACACAGGCTTCCGTATTGGGGGTGGCTACCTTGGTTTATGCGCCATATTGCTTTTTTAATATCATTAGTCCTATTATGACCGTGGCTATCGCGGCAATTCGTTTCAGGATTCGTAAACTGAATACCTCGGAATCCGTTGAAGAAGCGGTAACAGTATGATTCATGTTTCCGAATAAGATAACCAAAGAAGAAGTAAATCAGCTACCTCCTGGCCGCTATGAAGGCGAGGTAATCATCATTTCTGATCCCAAGGACGTAGGACCGGCAATGGCCGAAATCCAGCGGCATCCGATAGCTGGTTGGGATACCGAAACCAAGCCTGCCTTTAAAAAGGGTCAGAACCACCCTACGGCGTTGTTACAGATTGCTGTGCCAGAGAAAGTCTTTCTTTTTCAGCTCTTGAAAACTGGCTTTACCAGGGATATGATGCGGTTCTTCGAGAACCCAGACATTGCTAAGCCTGGGGTGGCGATTCTAGATGATGTACGAGGGCTGAAAAAACTCCACCCTTTTGAAGAGAAAGGAGTGATAGAATTGGCGGATATGGCCCACAAACTGGGCATAGAGACTACGGGAGCTAGAAACCTGACGGCAATATTTTTAGGATTCCGTATTAGCAAAAATCAACAAACTAGTAACTGGGAGAAAGATCCCCTTTCTGAAGGGCAAGTGAGGTATGCAGCCACCGATGCCTGGATATGTTTGAAGATTTGTGAATATTTATTTCGAACTGGTTACTTAGAAAAATTATAATTCTCGGAGAAACCTTTTATCTTTGTAATCAGTTCAATAGATAAGACTTCGGATCAGCTCCTTGAGCCCCGAAGTTGCTGTTGATAATTTAGGGTTAGATTTGTTAGGTTGGAAAAGCCTCATCTTTTTAAGGTGAGGCTTTTTATTTGAGGGAGGAGACTCTTTTCAGAGTCTAATTTTAGCGATTGATTGTTTACAATACAAGGTGTCGTTCTGCTTCCAGAGATATTTAATCTTTTGATAATGGCTATTGGACCCTCCTATTTCTGTCTCCGTCTAAATCGGTTGAAATACAATTTCTAGGCTTTTATTGCAACATTGCTTTGTTGATTGGTTGCTTCAATCATCATCTTCAGTGGATTAGCTGTGCCGTTCCGGGAAAAGTTGGCACGACTATAGATACTAGT
>JBCBHI010000694.1:0-3439 GCA_038525885.1 Bacteroidota bacterium | reverse complement strand
GAGTTCAGCCTGGGCAATCGCTGGGGCCAAAGGGCGGTGTTGGCACCAGCACCATACGTGACAATGCCTACATCCAAAATGCTGTTAAGTCCTGCTCTTTTGGAGACCTGAGCGTAAAATGAATTGAGCCCTGCAAGTAACTCTTGTAGGGGTCTGCCTTTCATCCTTAAGGAAGTGTCAAGCAAAAGAATGCATCTGAGCCGAGTTTCCTTCCCCCTCTGAAACCCTTCATTTGATAATGCCATAGCCAAAACCCATCGTAAAACCTTAATGAAAAAGGATGATTTGGGTGGCTTCCGGAAAAAGAGTTCGTGAAGGGGAAGAATTATCTCGTGAACTTATTCATTTTGTTGGTGGCCTTATCCGCTTTTCAAGGTGTATTGGGATAATTGGTCCCTTACTTGGCCCTTGTATTGTTCTCCTATCGGGATTTCCTTGGTGCCCAGGTAGATGTGTTTGGCACTCATGGCCGTGATGGCATTTACCTGCACGGCAAAGGACCGATGGACGCGTATGAAGTACCCCGGGGGCATTTGTTCTAGCAGATTGACCAGCGTCAGGCTATATATGTAGTTCTTGTTCTCAGTAACTACGTGACAATACCTTCGGTCAGCTTCCAGATAGATGATCTTGTCTACATTGAGTCGGTGGAAACGAGTTCCGTCCCGGATAAAGACAGCCTTTTCGGACAATACCGGATCCTTCGATTCGGTAGGAGGGTCTAGTGCCTGGGCCGCTCGGTTTAGGACTCCCAACGTAAGTTGTACTTGCAACAACCGCGCAGGCCTTAGTAGAATGGCCGACGGGTACCGGATAAGAACCGGAAGGGCAGTGGCTAGTTTCTCCTCTGCTATCACCAATATTGGTTTATTCAGAGGTCGCGATAGTCCTATGAAGGATTTGAGAGTCTGCTCTACCGGCTCCTCTGATATCCATAGATCCCATATAATGGCATCTACCGGAGGCGGTTGTGTTTCTCGGTAGGGATCCAGCATTTTGACTGAATACCCCTGGGCTCGTAAGTCTTTGTACAAGCCTAGGTTGGTGGCATGATTGGTCATGAAACCAAGTTCCATAGGTGGCTGTGGTAGGGGAATTGGGGCATGCATAGGTGGTCAATTCTCGGAGTTTCCGTTCTCACTAATATGCTTATTAATCGGTAAATGACGAATGAAAAGCAGGGAGAAAGACTACATAACCATGGAAAATACTAATACTTGATGAACGGGCTTCCCCTAAGCTGAGGAAGGGAATATACGGGGTTCTGTGATCTTACTATTTGTGGCGCCCCAATATATTCAGTTTGGCCATCAGCTGTTCCCGGTATTTCTCGCCTACAGGGATTTCTTCGTCTTGCACAAACAACATATTGCCCTCAAAGGCGGTCAGTTTTTCCAAATTGATCGCAAAGGATCGGTGTACCCGGAATAGGGATTGATGGTTGATTTGCCCTGACACATCTTTCAGACTCATGGACAATCTAATGGTGTCTTTGCGGTTATTCACCCAAAACACTACATCACAATAAGAGTCCTGAGCCCGTAGGTAGAGCAGTTGGTCAATGTGCAAGCAGAGGTATCGGTTAGACTTTCTAAGAAAGAACCTATCACCGATAAAGGACAGGCTGTCCGTTTCTGCCGGGGAGTCTACTTGGTCTGCGGGAATATCCAGTGCAACCTCAATGGCGGCATGCAGATTGTCGCGGTTAAAGTCTTTGGTGAGGTACCCCGCTTTTTTCACCCCGCGGAGTCGCTTTCGAAATGTGGATACCTTGTGCTGGGTGAGGAAAATGATGGGAATAGTATGGTCCTGCTGAATACGAGCTGCTAAGTGAATGCCGTCGCGGTCCTGTTCGTCGCCTAGGTCAATATCCATCAGCAGCAAGTCCGGCCCTTGTTTCAGCTTGGTGAGGGCATCTTCGTAGGACTCCGCATGGATGGTTCCTGGGTATCCAATTTCTTCGAGCGTAAGGGATGTTTCCTGGGCAATGATCCAGTCGTCCTCTACTAAGAGGATCTTAATCGATGGCTCAGACGGTAGCGTTGACATTCGATTGGCGGGCTTTGGAAGTCCAGTGTAGAGTCCATTCTGCACCCTCGTGGTACGAGTAGCCCAGATTCCCCTTCAACTGTTTCTCCGCAATTAAGAACAAAACATTCAATCCGAAGGATTTTTGTCTCATTACTTCCACAGCGTCCGGCAACCCAGGGCCGTTGTCTGCCAGCACCAAGGATAGTTTACCTTCCGCAGTGAATCTCCAGGATATCTTCAGTTCTAATGCCTTATCAGGTACCACCCCGTATTTCACCGCATTAGTGACTAATTCGGTGGCAATCAGCCCAATAAGCTTCATCTCCTCAACATCCATATCTAACTCAGGGCCAGACAGCTGGATGGTATCCTCTGGTAGTGAGGATAACTCCATGAGCTTCTCCAATAAGTTGATGAGATAGGAGCGGAGCGAAACAGTCTTCTGCTCATCTAAATCATTGTATAGCTGCCGGTACAGTGCTACCATAGATTCCAGTTTCGCCATGCCCGCTTGCATAGCCTCTCGCTGTTCTGACTGGGTGGCCGCACGTACCTCCAGGGCATAGAATTTCTGGATAAATGCCAAGTGGTTTAGGGTCCGGTGATTTACCTCGGCATTTAGTTTCTGGATGACGGTATTTTTGCGCCGGACCGTACGGTATCCCCAGGCCAGAGCTACGGCTAATATGACAATGAGGGATAGAATGCCAATCAAGAGGTCTTCATTGCGGTCCTTTAGCTCGTAGGACTTCTTAGTTTGTTGATAGACATCATCCAAGAGCTGGTATTCCTCAGTTTTCTTTTTGGTTTCGTACTGTGCTTCCAACTCCTGGGTATTGCGCTGTTGGTCTCTGCTAAAAGCTTCTTGCTGTAAGGAATCTAGCTTTTCAGTGTATAGGATGAGTTTATCATACTCCTTAGTTTTTCCGTAAAGCTCTCTTCTCAAGTACATACACTGGAAGAGTCCTTTAAAGTGCTCCTGTTTTTGAAGATAAGGTTCAACTTTATTGAGTAACCGTTCAGTGGTTTCAAATTGATTAGAGGATAAATAATAGTCTGCCCTTGCCAAATCATGTAAGGACAAAATCAACTCATCTTTTGATTTTGGCCCCCAATCATCCGCAGTTCTCAATAAAACATCTAGCGTCTCCTGATTCGCCCGTGTCATCAGTTCAAGATCAATCAACTTGTTGATGACTTGCAGAACACCCTCGGGGTCTTTTTGATACTTCCAGATATTTAAGGCCTTATATAAATATGCCTTAGCAGAATCATTACGGTTCTGAGCCTGATGTAACTCACCTAGGTTAGAATAAAGGTACCCTTGTAACCTAGAACTATCGGGCGCAACTTCGAGGCCACGCTCTAGGCCACGCTCTAAGTATTTTCGAGCTAGAGGGTAGTTTTT
>JBCBHI010000693.1:0-3444 GCA_038525885.1 Bacteroidota bacterium | reverse complement strand
AGTAACTTTCAGGTCAGTAGCAAGCAGAACTAGGCTGGAAGTTGCTTCCAGGCTAGGCAAAACAAACAGGAACTTAGTTCCTCCCCTACCCCCTCACCTACTAGCCTTTGTTGGTGTTTGAGCGAAGCGGCACCAACAAACCCCGCTACCCCCACTGGGGAGGAACAAAGCCTGCATAGAGAGACCCAGAAAGCAACTTTCAGGTCAGTAGAACCACACAACCGCCCCTTTGCCAAAACCCCGACCCATCCCAACCGAGGAAATAAGTAACTTTCAGGTAAGGAGGCCAACCCCTTCCACAAATTCAAAATTCTGCTAGGTTTGCGGCCAAATACCGATTGGAGATGGGAGAACACCTTGAAACACTCAAGGACTTAGAGGTAAAATACCCACGTTGGTGGATTGTGGTGGGCATTCCCATCATCGTGTTTCTGGGTACCGTGCTCGGCACCCCACATACCTTTGCTGACAGTATTCTGTACATCAAAATGCTGTGTAACCTCAGCATCGGTGCAGGAGCCTGGGCTTTTTTTCTGTTCACCATCATACGGCTAGACAAAACTATGCCCTGGCATACCACCTCACACCGCCGCCGGTGGTGGGTGCAGCTGGGTATCACCCTGCCCATCATGTGCTTGTTCGATGGCTTCTCCACCTACGGCCTCAACCTACTCATGGGCTTCGAGTTCTCCCTGCACCGGGTACTCTATACCGATATGCCCATCGTATTAGCCCTATCCGTAGGCGTGCAGTGGCGATACCAGCGGTACTTTATGAAGCAGGCTCAAAAGCATAGGGCGGCCATCCAAACCGAAGCCGAAGCCCCCTCCGCAAGCCCTGCTGCACCTGAGGAACTCTGGCTGAGCAAAGGAGGTACCAAGTACCGGGTCACCCCAGACCAGCTAGCCTACTGCTACCGAAAGAACGACCTCAACTATTGGGTATTCGCTCAGGGAGAAAGCCATTTGATGGACCAATCCCTGGCACACGTAGAGGAGTCCTTTGCTTCGGCAGATATGTTTAGGGTCAACCGCCAGCTACTAGTGCACCGGCAGGCCGTGAAGGGGTATCAAACCCTCACCAACCGCCAAACGGTAATTACCTTAATTCCCGACTGGGAGGACGAGGCCCTGCTAAACAAGAACCGACTGGCCGCCTTCAAGCGCTGGATTCAATCCGTCTAGTCCATCAAACGGACGTCCGCTTCATGCTCGCAAGCGTCCTTTTCAGCAAAATAGGGCGTATTTTACTCAACGCCTTCTGGCTTTCCCCAGTAAGCTTGCATGAAACTCAAATGAGAAAATGAAGCAACACATCTTAAAACCCGTAGGTCTCGGGCTGGCACTACTAGCCACCGCCGCCCTCTCCTACACCGCCCGGGCACAGGCCTCGCTCTTGACCCTGCGCGGAGGATACCAACACGCAAGTATCCTGGACCAGCAGGCCAATCCCATCATTCACCAGGCCAACGGCCCGGCCCTGGGCTTAGGCTACGAGAGACTACAAACCAACGCCTACTGGGAGGTGGGCCTCTCCATGAGCCTGCAAGACATGCAGGTGAAGAACAAGGACCTCCGCTGGAAGCCCTCCGAGCTCACTACCACCAGCGCCACCCTCTCCTTGCGCTATGCCCACCCCATTCTCCATACCGATGGCGGTTCCCTGTGGTTGGGTGGCGTATTGCAGCAGGACGTCATCGTAGACTTTGAAGGCGTCGGGGATTTCCCCTGGTTGTTTGGCCAAGGTGCTATTTCCCCAGAGCTATCCTGGAAACAGCCCGTAGCCCAGGCCGGGCAGTTCTCCGTGAGCGCTGGCGCTCCCCTCATGGGCTGGCTCATCGACATGCCCTATCATCAGGTACCGCGGGTAGAGGGAGAAGTGCCCGGAGTAAGTTCCATCTTGCAAAAAGGCACCCGACTCGTCTGGTGGAATACCTACCAGCGGTTCCACGCCCGCGTGGAGTACCAGCACACTTTTTCGGATCAATGGTCCGCCCAAGCCCGGTATGACTTCCTGTGGTGGCACGATGCCCTGCCTAAGGACTTTTGGGGCTACCAAGGCCTCGCCACCATCGGAATCAGTCGTCAACTCTAACCCCTACCTCACATGCTACACAAGAACTTACTCCAAGCAAGCCTGGGCGTGGTGATGCTCATCACCATGAGCAGCGGCTGCGACGATGTACTGTTAGGCCCGGCAGTGGAAAACACGGTGCTCAACAACTACGATGTCTTCGTGGAAGAATTCCAGTATAGGTATGGTGGTTTCCCGGTCCTGGGTATTGACTGGGCCGCCATTGCCGCCGACCGCCGGGAAATACTGGCGCAGAACCCCACCGACCAAGGGTTGTACGAGGCCCTTACTGACCTCATCGATGCCCTGGATGATTCCCACGTATTCCTGAGTCCCCAAGAACCTGCCCCCTTTGAAGAATACGAAGGCGGAATCTACGGCCGGCTAGAGCGGGCCGGATTTAAGGATTTCGACAAGGAACGAATCCTGGCCGAGGAGATAGAGGTAATCAAAAACATCGATGACATCATCTTCTACGGCACTATACATGACAGTGTGGGCTACCTCTATATGGGCGGCATGGCCGATGACCTGGACGGCTACCGCAACTTTCTGGACCAGCTGATGCTGGACATGGCCCACACGGTAGGCATGGTAGTGGACATACGCGACAACAGCGGGGGTTCTGACGAGGCTAGCCGACTGATAGCGAGCTACTTTGCTGATGCCCGATACCGCTACATGGTATCGCGCTACAAAACCGGCCCCGAACCCGGTGACTTTGAGGAACCCCGTGAATGGTACGTGGAGCCGGTAAACGATGAGCCCTACCTCCGGCCCGTAAGCCTGCTCACCAACCGCTACTCGGTAAGTGCAGCGGAGACCTTTGCCTTCGCCATGAAAAAGTTCCCCCATGTGCTGCAAGTAGGCGATACCACCACCGGGGCCTTCTCCGACGTGGTTGCCCGCCAGCTACCCAACACCTGGATCTACGGCGTATCCGTAGGGGACTACCGCAACGGAGAGGATGTCAGCATCGAGCGCATTGGCCACGTACCGGATATTCTGATAGAAAACACCGCCGAGGACCTGGCCGCTAGCCGCGACCCCATGCTCGACGCAGCCATCGAAGCGCTCTTTGAGTGATACTATTACTGCCTTCCGGGGGTCGTTTTATGTAACAACGACCCCCGGTTAGGAAATGGATGGCGGAAATTATCAAACCGTCACCAGTAACCCAGTGAGGAAGCCCAAAAGGGATGGAAATGGGTTTAGGATCATGATCGGCTAGCCGTATAGCCTAAGTCGGGGCAGGTTTGCAGGCACAGGTGTCCGACCGCTATCTGCGTTGTGAAGAAAGCGGTCGGACACCTTTCCCTTTTGATCTACTATGGCCATATTTCTGTAGGGAGGGAAGCATGCTTCCCTCCC
>JBCBHI010000692.1:0-3446 GCA_038525885.1 Bacteroidota bacterium | reverse complement strand
AAAATGTTCTCCCATTTCCAGAAACCAAATCAAGAATTAATTAATTTATGTGAAATTAAATTTTAGACTTTATATAAGAGGTGTCACCATTACCGCTCTAGAAAGTGGCTTGGTTCCTCCAAAAGCAGGCAATACCGAAGCCCTTCGGTAGAGCTACCTGGATGACTGGGGTCGGAAGGGATTTATCGCCAAGGTTTATCTACCGCGGTAGGTTGTTGGTGCCGCCGGGGCACGTAGCCTGCGCTTAAACACCAACAACGGCGAGGTTTGGCTCCTCCAACAGCTATTGTAAAAGCAGGCAAAAGTGAGGCCCCATTCCCCCTTAAATTAGAGATCTTCTGCGTTTCCTGCGAAAAACCCTGCGCCTCTGCGAGAATCATTTCAACCTCCTAACCCACAACTCCAAACCTCCCTCCGCGAACTTCGATTTCCGACTCCTACAATCATCAACTTTACATTGTACCTTCGCTACCTAAATCACACCTATCTATGGCCGACAAACCGAAACTTTTCCTTCTGGATGCCATGGCCCTGATCTATCGGGCTCACTTTGCATTTAGCAAAAATCCTCGTGTCAACAGCAAAGGCATGAACACCGGAGCGGTGTTGGGATTTACTAACACGGTGCTGGATGTACTGAAGAAGGAGAACCCAACTCACATTGGGGTGGTCTACGACCCAAAAGGACCCACGTTTCGTCACGAGGAGTTTCCGGCCTACAAGGCGCAACGCGAAGAAACCCCTGAGGATATTGTCATCTCCATTCCCATTACCAAAGACGTGTGTGCGGCCTTGGATATTCCGGTTATGGAGGTAGCAGGTTTTGAAGCCGACGATGTGATAGGTACGCTGGCAAAAAAGGCCTGCCAAGCTGGGTTTGAAGTTTACATGATGACCCCCGACAAGGACTACGGTCAGCTAGTGGAGGACCATATATTCCTCTATAAACCTGCATACATGGGCAATGCCGTGGATGTAATGGGACCAGCCGAGGTGAAAGCCAAGTGGGACATCGCCGACGTAGATCAGGTACGCGATATTCTGGGCCTGATGGGCGATGCCTCCGACAACATACCCGGTATACCCGGCATTGGGGCGAAAACCGCGGCCAAGCTGATCAAGCAGTTTGGCAGTGTAGAGGAGCTCATAAAAAACACCGACCAACTCAAAGGCAAGCAAAAAGAGAAGGTAGAAGAATTTGGGCAGCAAGGAGTATTGAGCAAGCACTTGGCTACCATTGTACAGGACGTAGATATCGCCTTCGAGCCCGAGAAACTGGAACGTAGTGAACCCAAAAAAGAGCAGCTCAAGTCGCTCTTTGAAGAATTGGAATTTCGCACGCTGGCTCGTCGGGTATTGGGTGAGGAGATCCAGAACAAACAATCGAGCAAAGCTGATACCAGCCAGCTGGATATGTTTAGCGCCCCTGCTGCGGGTAGTGAAGCCGCCGCACCAGAACCTGTGGAGTACAAGACGCTGGACAATACCGAACATCGGTACCACCTTATGAATACTCCCGAACTGCGAAAGGAGCTCCTGGAATTCTTGCTGATGCAAGATGAGGTGTGTTTCGACACCGAAACTGACCGCCTGGAATCCTTGGAAGCTGAACTGGTGGGCATCTCCTTCGCCTATGTAGCGGGCGAGGCCTACTATGTGCCCGTACCCGAAGGCCGTGAGGCCGCCCAAGCCATTGTGGATGACTTCCGCCCCTTCTTTGAGAATGATAAAATCATCAAAGTAGGGCAAAACCTGAAGTACGACATCAAGGTACTGAAGAAGTACAACCTGGCGGTGGCCGGGCCCTACCTGGACACCATGCTGGCGCACTACCTCATAGATCCGGAAACCCGGCACAATATGGATGTGCTGGCCGAAAACTTTTTGCACTACAAACCGGTGAGTATCACCTCGCTGATAGGCCCCAAGGGTAAAAAGCAGAAAACCATGCGCGACGTGCCCGTGCATGAGGTAGCCGAATATGCCAGCGAGGATGCCGACATTACCCTGCAGCTAAGGCAAAAGCTAACTCCCGAATTGGACAAGTTTGCTATGAAGGACCTGGCCGAAAACCTGGAGTTTCCGCTGTTAAATGTGCTGGGCGAAATGGAAGCCCAAGGCGTACGGGTAGACGAAAATACCCTCAAGGAGATTAGTACGGATTTGGGTAATGCCGCTGCAGAATCCGAAAAGCGCATCTATGAGCTAGCTGGAGAGGAATTCAATTTGGCTTCGCCCAAGCAGCTAGGCCCCATTCTGTTTGATAAGCTGAAACTGGTAGACAAGCCAAAGAAGACCAAAACCGGGCAATACGCCACGGGCGAAGAGGTGTTGGCCCAGCTATCGGGTGAGCATGAGATAGCTGCCAAAATCCTGGAATGGAGGGAGCTGGTGAAGCTAAAGAACACCTATGTAGATGCTTTGCCTGCCTTGATTAGCGAGACCGACGGCCGCATCCATACCACCTTCAACCAAACCGTGGCTGCTACCGGCCGCCTTAGCTCGGTAAACCCGAACCTCCAAAACATCCCCATCCGTACTGCCCGTGGTCGGCAGATTCGGAAAGCCTTTGTTCCACGTGGAGAGGAATTCACCCTCATGGCTGCAGATTACTCGCAGATAGAACTGCGCATCATGGCAGATTTTGCCCAGGATGAGCACATGATTGAGGCCTTCCAGAATGGCAGAGACATTCACGCTACTACCGCCGCCAAGATATTCAAGGAGCCCCTGGAGGAGGTAACCAGTGAACAGCGCAGGCGCGCCAAAACCGCCAACTTCGGGATTATCTACGGTATTTCTGCCTTTGGCTTGTCTCAGCGACTCAACATTCCACGTGGAGAGGCCAGCGAAATCATCAACTCTTACTTTGCCGAATTCCCTGCCGTGAAGGAGTACATGGACAAGGTGATCAACGATGCCCGCGAGCAGCAATACGTGCAGACACTACTTGGCCGCCGCCGATATCTACGCGATATCAACAGCCGCAATCAAACCGTACGCGGTATGGCAGAGCGGAATGCCATCAATGCCCCCATCCAAGGCTCCGCTGCGGATATCATCAAAAAGGCCATGCTCGACGTGAATGCCTGGATGAAGGCCGAAAAGGTGAAGTCGATCATGACTTTGCAGGTACACGATGAATTGGTGTTTGATGTGCACAAGGATGAGGTGGAGCTGATGAAAACCGAGATCCCCAGACTGATGAGTGAGGCTCTGCCACTCAAGCATGTGCCCATGGTGGTAGAAGTTGGTTTTGGTGATACCTGGTTGGATGCCCATTAAGGAAGAAGTGAGAATGGAGAAGCGGGAAGTGAGAATAGCAGCTTCCCGCTCCTACCTCATCTTGTTGACTTTCCTTCTTTTTGAAGGAAAATCTAAAGGGTAAAAAATATCCTCTGCGACCCCTGCGCTTACTCTGCTACCTCTGCGTGAAAAAATAGTCG
>JBCBHI010000691.1:0-3452 GCA_038525885.1 Bacteroidota bacterium | reverse complement strand
CCCGGTCGGCAGCCAAAGACTTTGCGCCGCTTCAGGGTAGAGTATTGTTGGTGGAAGATAACCCCGTCAATGTGCTGGTGGCCCGCAAATTCCTAGACCGCTGGGGACTGGAAGTGATCACTGCAGAGAATGGTCAACTCGCCTTGGAGGCGGTTGAGCAGCAAACCTTCGACTTGGTACTTATGGACCTGCAAATGCCCGTAATGGATGGCTATACGGCTACCAAGCATCTGAGAAAGACGCACGAGGTGCCCATCATTGCCCTAACGGCTACGGCTCTACCGGAAGAGCGTCAGCAGATTCTGGAGGTGGGCATGAACGCCTATGTGCTAAAACCTTTCAAACCTGAGACCCTTTACAAGGCTTTGGCTACTCACCTAAACCCTTAGAGTTAGCAAGTAACTGAAGAAGGCCTTGAGCCTGGCAAGGCCTAACCACCGAGGGAACCTTATCCTAAACCTCGGCTTGTGGTTGAAAACCAAAGGGGTTCCTCTTAAGAATACGCCCTATCCAAAGAGACCAGACAAGTGATTTTCCCGCCCCGCAGATTCGGCCCGTTCTTGTTTCAATCGGCATAGAGCAGGAACCAAACCGAATAGCAATATGTATAATGTGTGTATAGACACTGAATTTACATGGAAATAGGAATAGATAGTTTTGCTGGGGCTTCGGTAGACAAGAACAGTGGGAAAGTGACAGACCCGGTACAAGACATGCACCGACTATTGGAACGGATCCGTCTAGCAGATGAAATGGGGTTGGATACGTTTGCCATTGGCGAGCATTACAAAAAGAACTTTCTTGATTCTGCTAATGCTGTTATTCTCTCAGCTGCGGCAGCCCAAACCAAGCGCATTCGGCTAATGAGCGGGGTGACCGTACTCAGTGCAGCGGATCCAGTTCGGGTATTTCAGAATTTTGCTACCCTGGATTTAATTTCCAATGGCCGGGCAGAAATAGTGGTAGGTCGTGGATCCTCGGTAGATGGATTCCCTTTGTTCGGGTACGATCTGGATGATTACAACGAGCTATTTGAAGAGAAACTAGCCCTGCTGCTTAAGATTCGGGAAAGCGAACGTGTAACCTGGAAGGGTAAGTTCCGTCCGGCCTTACAAAACCAACCTGTGTACCCAAGGCCTCTACAGCCCTCTATTCCTATTTGGCGGGGAGTTGGGGGTACGCCAGAGTCCTTTCTACAAGCTGGCCTTATGGGTATGCCCTTAATGGTGGCCGTAATAGGTGGCCAAACGGAGAGATTCCGCCCTCTGGTTGACTTGTATAGGAAGGACTTTCGGGAGGCCGGTCATCCGGAGGAGAAAATGAGAGTTGGGTTACACTCGCTGGGTTTTGTTATGGAGAATGGCACCGAGGCTCGAGAAACTTACTACCCAGGCTATGCGCGTATGTTTAATAACCGGGCCAAGGAAAGAGGCTTAGGAGAGGTACGCCGAGCTGATTTTGACGCTCAATCCGGCGACCGTGGGGCATTGGTAGTAGGTGATCCTGAGGAGGTAGCTGCCAAAATTCTTCGCCATAGCGAAGCATTAGGCGGGGTAAATCGTTTCACTTTCCAGATGGATAATCCTTACCTGACGCATGAACAACTCAAAGGAGCCATCCGGTTGATAGGCACAGAAGTAATTCCCCGGATAAAAGAAGGAATAACAGCCTAGAAAGGTTGCTTGGTGGTAGGATGAAACGCCATCATCCTACCACACCTTGCCTTGCCCTCTAGAATGAAACCAACTCCACCCCCGGTTGGCCTTTGTAATTGGGCAACTCCTCCATCAGCATTTCATACTCCCGGTACCGGTTTGCCTGCAAGTAAGTAGGGTCAACCCCTCCGTAATCATTGATGGCTTGTAAGGCGTTTTGATAGGTGGGGCTCTGCGAAGGCTTAATGGCCAAATGGCTTACTATCTCCGCAACGGGTTCGGGGGCCACCCGATTTTGCACCAAGGGGTTAGGTTCCGTAGGGGTGTTATTTAAAATACACCTGAGTATATGCGGAAATGGGTTTTTATACAGATGCTCCACAAAGTAATCAGTAGTCTTCAGGCCTGCTTGTTGCATAAGCTGAAGCACCTGGGACATACCTTCCAGACTGTATTTGGAAATCCCCGGCACCACGCCAGCAACCCTCCCTAAGATGAACATCTGAGAATCTCTCAGGCATCCTTCATTGACCAGCGCCGCGGTCAATACAGGATTCCGGACCGAACTCATGGGATTATACTCTTTGACAACGCCATAGTAGACCTCCGCGGTAAACGGATGCAGTGTGAGGATACCCACATGGTCTGAAAAGTGTTCAATGGGCAGCCCAATCTTGTCAAACACTTCAATTTGAGCGCGTAGTTCGGCTTCCAGGTCGGTTTTGAACTGCCTCCGTTTCTCCTCTGTACTTAGATCAAGGCTAGCTTGGCTTATCATGCCTTTGAACTGCCCATGATCATTTTTTACCAAAGTAGCGGGCCTTCCCGATACAGCTCTGCCGGAGGTTAGGGTAATGTGCAGTCCTATACTAATGTGCGGAAATTGTTCTTTAAGGTTTTTGAGTGCCTGTACGGAAAACTGGCCCGTAGCATCGGTGCCGTTGGCCATGCCGGCTACATTGGTAACGTTTCCCTGGAGTACTGCCTGCTGAATGGCTTGATCGATGATGGGGTTCACCCCAAAATCATCCGCCGTAATGACGAATTTCATTGCGTAGTGGTTAGGTCTTGAATAGAAAAAGAATGCATAATGTATCAGTTTGGCATACTAATACCAACCAATGGTCTGCATCCATCCTCGATTCAAGGGTAACCCCGTAGGCAATCAGACACCTATTCCATTACCGAAACTCCGGTCCATCGCTCCAGAGCCTGATAGGCGGTTTCTCTTTCTGCCACTTTCCAAAGTTCAAAGTAGTGGTTCTGACCTGGGTCTAGAAAGTGTACTACATCCAATCCGGGCTGGGGTTGAATAGCCCCGGAGGTCCAAAAGTCCTTACCCCCATAGAGGTAGATTATCTGCTCAGCTTCCGTTTCCAGATAGTCTACAATGGCCAGTACTTCCTCGTTAGAAAATTCTACCTCGCCGAATTCAGATTCGAAATAGCTTCCCGTACTTACTTGAGTAACATCTCCCTCCCACCAGGGCTTTAGGTGGCTTACGTCCAACGTGAAAGTGCCTAGTTCTTTATGGGCCTGATAGTAATAGGGCAAAAAGGACTCGGCTACCGAACTTTCGTAGAAATAGGGTACAGACTTATTGAGAAGAAAATCCAGAAGCCGGCTATCGGAGTCGTCTAGGTCAGGAAAAGACGTACATCCGTTTGAGTTAAAATTGGACCAGTACGTCCAAGGGAATGTAGCCACGATATCTTGTAAAATAAGCCCGGGATCTGGATTTTCTTCTCAATAAGTCTGTACCCTATTTCTACGAAAGTTCGGTAGCCGAGTCCTTTT
>JBCBHI010000690.1:0-3457 GCA_038525885.1 Bacteroidota bacterium | reverse complement strand
ACGAACAGCGGCATAAAGCTGCGCAGGGAGTCAAATTGCTGATGGGTACTCAAATAATGGATTGAGGAAAAAACCTTGAGTCAGTTTCCTTTTGCAAATACTATTGGGACAGATTCAATCTTACTAGGTCTTTTTTTAACACAGAGAAAAACAGAGTAGGCACAGAGTTATCAGGGGCTTTCAATAAAAATCTTTGGGTTCTCTGTGCATTCTTGGAGTGCTTTGTGTTCCTCATTTTTACCCTCCAGATTGTTAGTCCAAAGATTTCCAGCTTGATCCCAAAAAATGAAAAAGGCTGCCCGGTAAGGAGCAGCCTTTACTACTTTATGGTGGTGAGTGGGATTAGCCCAACTTCGCCAAGATATCGTTGAAGGTTCCACTAGGACGCATGGCTTTCGAGGCCAAATCGTCGTTGGGGTGGAAGTACCCGCCCACGTCGGTAGGTTGGCCCTGCACTGCGTTCAGTTCCTCCACAATCTTCTCCTCGTTGGCGGTTAGCTCCTGTGCAATGCCAGCGAAAGCTGCCTTCAGGTCTCCGTCCTTATCCTGACCAGCCAGTGCTTGTGCCCAGTACATAGCCAAGTAGAAGTGGCTACCCCGGTTGTCTAGCTGATTCACCTTGCGCAAAGGAGATTTGCCGTGGTCTAGCACCTTGCCGGTAGCCTCGTCCAGCGTGTCGGCAAGTACCTGCGCCTTGCTATTGCTGGTTAGGTTAGCCAAGTGCTCTAGCGAAACGGCCAGGGCAAGGAATTCGCCCAGGGAGTCCCAACGCAAGTGGTTTTCTGCTTCAAACTGCTGTACGTGCTTAGGAGCAGAACCTCCGGCACCGGTTTCAAACAAACCTCCACCTTTCATCAAAGGCACTACCGAGAGCATTTTGGCGCTGGTGCCCAACTCCAGAATAGGAAACAGATCCGTGAGGTAGTCACGCAATACATTACCAGTTACGGAGATGGTGTCTTTTCCTTCTTTGATCCGCTCCAAGGAGAAGCGAGTAGCCTCTACCGGAGACAGGATGTGCAGCTCAAGGCCGTCCGTATCATGATCCTTCAGGTAGGTATTCACCTTATCGATGAGCTGTGCATCATGGCCGCGCTCTTTGTTGAGCCAGAATACCGCAGGAGATCCGGTAGCCCGCGCACGGGTAACGGCTAGCTTCACCCAGTCTTGGATAGGAGCATCTTTCACCTGGCACATCCGCCAGATATCACCCTCAGCTACCGTGTGCTCAATCAAAATAGTGCCCTGTGCATCTACCACCTTTACGGTACCGGCCGATGGCATTTCGAAGGTTTTGTCATGCGAGCCGTACTCCTCAGCCTTTTTGGCCATCAGCCCTACGTTGGGCACGCTACCCATGGTAGCAGGATTGAAAGCTCCGTTTTTCTTACAGAAGTCGATGGTCTCCTGATATACCCCGGCGTAGCTACGGTCAGGGATGATCGCTTTGGTGTCGGCTGTACCCCCATCAGGACCCCATACCATTCCCGAATTCCGGATCATGGCAGGCATAGAGGCATCGATGATGACATCAGAAGGCACGTGCAGGTTGGTAATTCCCTTGTCGGAGTTTACCATGCTAAGGGCAGGACGCGTGTCATACACCGCTTGCAGATCGGCTTCTATTTCAGAACGTTTGGCGTCGTCCAGGCTTTGGATTTTGGTGTACACATCACCCAAGCCATTGTTGGCATTCACGCCCAACTGCGCAAACGTCTCAGCGTGCTTTTCGAATACCGAAGCATAGTAGATCTCCACGGCGTGCCCAAAGATGATGGGGTCAGAAACCTTCATCATGGTGGCCTTCATGTGCAAGGACAGCAATACGCCTTGTGCTTTGGCTTCGTCAATTTCCTTTGCCAAAAAGCTACGGAGGGCCTCACGGCTCATAAAGGTGGCGTCGATCACCTCTCCGGCTTCCAGCGCAACTTTCTCCTTCAGCACCGTAGTGCTTCCGTCAGCTCCGGTCAGCTCAATGCGTACCTCAGTAGCTTCGCTTACGGTCACAGATTTTTCGTTGCCGAAAAAGTCGTCACCACTCATGCTAGCCACGTGGGTTTGGCTATCGCCAGACCACTCACCCATAGAATGGGGGTTCTTTTTGGCGTATTCTTTCACGGCCCGTGGGGCACGGCGGTCAGAATTACCCTCGCGCAATACGGGGTTTACGGCGCTACCCTTCACTTTGTCATAGCGGGCGCGAATCTCTTTTTCCTCATCCGTTTGAGGGTCTTCTGGGAAATCTGGCAATGCATATCCCTGGCCCTGCAACTCTTTTACTGCACCCTGTATTTGCGGTATAGAAGCACTGATGTTTGGCAGCTTAATGATGTTGGCCTCTGGGAATTGCGTCAGGTCTCCTAGTTCGGCCAGGTGATCGCCGATCCGTTGGTCTTCGGTGAGGTACTCAGGGAAATGAGCAATGATACGGCCGGCCAGGCTGATGTCACGCGTTTCGAGGGCCACCCCGGCGGTGGTAGCAAAGGCATTTACGATCGGGAGCAACGAATAGGTGGCCAAGGCTGGCGCTTCGTCCGTTTTCGTGTAAATAATTTTTGATGTGTCTGCCATGGTATGGAAACAGGGATTGTACAGTAGCATTCCTGGAGGGCGGCTACTGATTTTGCTATTTGATATGGAAAAATTTAGTGTCCGTTTTCGGGGGCAGAAAGGTACAAAATATCCTTTGGTTTCCTGATTGGGAATGTCATGTGGTAAGACAGTTGTAGAGGAAATACACCATGGGAAGTATTCTACTCAGGGTAAGGAGCAAATAAGGAGCTACTCAATCTGAGATAGTAGATGATTTGAGGCATTCGCTTACTTCTTTCCAGCAGACTCCTTACCTATCTTCGCAGCAAAGTTATTTGGGCGGTACGCGGTTACGTATGGCCCGTTTCCCAATCTAGTTATCCAAGTATCTCTATGGATCGTACTCCTACTCCTCCGGTGGCTGAAAAGCGGCCACATGAAATGACGCATCATGGTATCACCCGGACTGACGATTATCATTGGCTCAACCAGCGGGAAGACGAGCAGGTGCTCGCCTACCTGAGGGCAGAAAATGAATACAAGGAGGCGGTGATGCAACCGGAGAAGGAGTTGCAGGATGCGCTCTTTGAAGAGCTAAAGGGAAGGATCAAAGAGAAAGACGAGTCTGTGCCTTATGCCCTGGGAGGGTATTGGTACTATGTGAGGTTTATAGAGGGAGGGGAATACCCCATTTATTGCCGTAGAAAGGGTTCGCTGGAGGCTCCCGAGGAAATAGTGGCCGATGGTAACAAGCTTGCCAAAGGCCATAGTTATTTCGAAATGAGTATCCAGGTAAGCCCGGACCATAAGCTGTTGGCTATTCCTATGGATACGGTAGGCCGGAGAATATATGATGTGAAAGTGAAAAACCTGGAGACGGGAGAGTTTTTGCCGGATGTCATCAAAGGAGTAACCAATAATGTGG
>JBCBHI010000689.1:0-3470 GCA_038525885.1 Bacteroidota bacterium | reverse complement strand
ACAATTTACTCACAGAGTTTCGAAACCCGTCCCGGAAACCGTTGAAATTCAACCACTAAGCTGTCTGTTTTCGATGGATACGGCCTGAGACCGGATGGGCCAAGTTTTTTCATTTGGATCACGTCCCGCTACAGAGTCCGTCAGGCAATCCGGTTTTTTAGCACCTACTACGCGCCATTTTTTGTCCCAAATACCCAGAATTTCCCCCCAGCCCAAGTCCATTCCTGTACACTATTTCCCGGCAGGTTTTTATTCTCTGCCTAGCTCAGTAATTTGCTTCCGGCATCTATCCATTATCCTTACCAACATACTTGCACATGACCCGTCGCCTATTCACCCTCCTGGTGTTACCTGCTTTGGTCTATATCTCGGGCTGTAGCTCTTCTTCCACTTCAGAAGCAGACCAGAACACCACCCTCTATACCTCCGGCCCTTACCACCCTTGGGAAGCTTTTCCCGATCTCTTCCATGACGCCCAGATGCAGCAGGTATTCCCGGATGGCAAAACCTTCGTAGACTACCAACCCGTAGCCCCGTTCGAGGACATCCAGGCGGCCTACCAAAAAGCCAAGGACCAACCCGATTTTGATTTCGAGGGCTTCATCCGCAACTGGTTTGCTCCTCCGCGCCAGTTCTCCTCTGAGGTAGACATCGCTGACACCACCCAGCTCAGCACCCACCTCAACAACATGTGGGCCCGCCTCACACGCCAGGCCGATGCCACCCCGGAGTTCCCCTCTTCGCTCATCCCCCTGCCGCACCCCTACGTGGTACCTGGTGGCCGCTTTCGCGAGATCTACTACTGGGACAGCTACTTCACCATGCAAGGCCTGCGCGTAAGCGGTGAGGCCGACCTCATCAAGTCCATGCTGGACAACTTCGCCTACTTCATCGATACCCTGGGTTACGTACCCAACGGCAACCGTACCTACCTCGCTACCCGTTCGCAGCCGCCATTCTTCTCCAGCATGGTCATGCTCTATGCCGAAATGACCTCTACTTCCCAAGTGCTGGATTATCTGCCGCAACTGGCCAAAGAATATGCTTTCTGGATGAACGGGGAAGGACAGCTCACCGAAGAAAACCCCGAAGGACCCCGCGTAGTGCGCCTGCCTGACGGAGCAGTCCTCAACCGCTACCGCGGCAATGGGGAAGGCCCCCGGCCAGAAAGCTACCGCGAGGATGTAGAGCTAGCCCATGGCCTGCCCGAAACAGAGCAAGCCCAGCTGTACCGCAACCTGCGCGCGGCCTGCGAGTCCGGTTGGGATTTCAGTGCCCGCTGGTTTGCGGACGTCAACGACTTTGCCTCCATCCGCACTACCCGCATCCTGCCCGTAGACCTCAACGCCCTCCTCTATCACCTGGAAACCACCCTGGCCCTGCTATATGCCGAGGCCGGGCAGGCCGAACAAAGTACCGACATGACCAACCGATCGGTGAGCCGCCGGGAGGCCATGCGCAAGTACTTCTGGAGCGACGAGCAGGGCTTTTTTACCGACTGGATCCTAGACGGCAGCACCCGCAGTCCCTACATCACGGCCGCCGGCATGTACCCGCTGTACTTCCGAGTAGCTACCGACATGCAAGCCGAAAAGGCCGTAGCCACGCTCCACGAGAGCATACGCAAACCCGGGGGCATCGTGACCACCCAGCTGCCCGAAGGCCAACAGTGGGACCACCCCAACGGATGGGCACCCCTACAGTGGGTAACCGTGGTAGGCATGGAGCATTATGGCTTCACCCAAGAAGCCGAAGCGCTGGCCCATGACTGGCTCCGCATCAACAACCGCGTGTTTCGCGATACCCGCAAAATGATGGAGAAATACAACGTAACCGACCTTACCCTTACCGCAGGCGGCGGCGAATATCCCACGCAGGACGGTTTCGGGTGGACCAACGGCGTGGCCCTCGGCTTCATAGACCGCTACGGCATGCCACCCGTCAAAGATCTGGACTAGGTGAAATTCGCCCCGTAGCGGTTCAAATAATTTTGATCCCTGCGGGACGGTTCATGACAGTAAAATTTGACCCCTTCCGTTTACCTTTGCGATCCCCAAAAGGGGCAACTTGGGCGTATCCCTACTCTGCAAAACCCTGGCGGGCTTTTGCAGAGTAGGGTCGCGCTCTCGCCACTCGGCGGCCTGCGCCATACCAGCGGCGGCCTCAAACAGAGGCTCCATCGCTTACGCGTTTGCCACTCAGGGGCTTACCTTCAGAACTTGGGCTTAAGTGAGCCAGTGACTCACTCCATTAATAACCATTAGCATTACCATGGCCGATCCCATAGAAGAATTCAATGCCTACCGCGCCCAGATGAACGAGCGCATCCTGGATGCCGATAACAAAGTGCTCAAGCGCATCTTCAATCTGGATACCAACGCCTTTGCCGATACCGCCGAAGAGGGGGGCCTCTCTGCTCAGACGAAAGAGCTCCTGGGGCTCAGTACCTCCATGGTACTCCGGTGTGATGACTGCATCAAGTACCACCTGGGCAAGTGCTACGAAGTAGGCATCACCAAAAAGCAAATCTTTGAGGCCTTTGCCATTGCCAACCTGGTAGGCGGTACCATCGTGATCCCGCATCTGCGGCGGGCAGTAGAATACTGGGAAGCCCTCGAAGCTCAAGGAGCAGATGCTTAAGAAAGACCTGGAGCTGCAGCGCAGCTGGCAAAAGATGCGCGAGTACATCGGGGAACACCTGGGCCGCCGGCCCAAAGACCTCAACGGCGTACTCTTTATGATCGGCGTACAGGAACTCGGCCAGGGGCCGCGCCCTTTCTCCAAGGAAGAGAAGCAAGACCTTATGCACATTGCCATCTGCAAGGTGCTAAGCTACAGCGGCTTCTACGAGCTAGAAGGTCTGGACGAGCAAGGCTGGCCCCACTGGAAAAACACCAAGCCCCTCCCCAAATTCGACGTGCTGGAACAAGAAAAGCTCCTCAAAATGCACGTACTCGAATACTTCGAAAAAGAACTGGAAGTCAAGTTTTGAAGTTCGAGGTTGGAGTTTGGAAGTTCGAAAAAACCGAATCCAAAAATTCCTCTCCGGTCTCTGCGCTATCCTCAGACTTCTCTACGAGAGAATAAGAATAGACAGAATGCAGGAACAAACCCCAACTAACAATTATTAACTATTATCCCTGCGTTCTCTGCGAAACCTCTGCCTCTCTGCGTGAACCTAAATGAGAAGTTAGAAAACCGAACCTTCAAAAACTCAGCTTTCACAAAATGTTCTCTGTTTCTCCCCTTGTTTAAATTTTCCAATTTCGAACCTCGAACTTCCAACCTCATTTAACCATGAAAATCATCTCCTACAACGTCAACGGAATCCGCGCCGCCATCAACAAAGGCCTGCTGGAATGGCTGGAAGCTACTAACCCCGACGTAGTGTGCCTGCAAGAGGTAAAAGCCCTGCCCGAGCAGTTGGACTTGGGCCCTATTGAAAAGCTAGGCTACAATGTGCATTGGTT
>JBCBHI010000688.1:0-3476 GCA_038525885.1 Bacteroidota bacterium | reverse complement strand
TATTTCACCTGGGATGCCGATTTGGTAATTTCCCTTCGGCAGATGGCCAAGCAGCAAGAGACCAGCCTGTTCATGGTTGTTTTGACGGGCTTGCAAGTGTGGTTGCATCGGCTGACCCAACAAGACGATGTGGTGATGGGCACCACGGTGGCCGGACGTCACCATCAGGCCATGGAACCCCTCATTGGGTTCTTTGTAAACGTACTCGCTATCCGCAGTACCTTCACGGACCGTAAAGTGTCTTTCGCCCAAGCCCTGCACCAAACCAAAGAAAACCTACTAGCGGCCTACGACCATCAGGACTACCCTTTTGATCAACTGGTGGATGAGTTAGGGCTGGCACACGATAGTAGGCACCAACCGCTGTTTGATGTACTGGTGGAGTACCTCAACGAAGACCTTTTTCAGGAAACCCCTGAGCAGCTTGGGGCCTTGCAAGTACAGGACCAGCATCTGGAAGGGAACCAAGCCAAGTTTGAGCTGACTTTCCATTTCCTGGAGGAAAAAGAGGGGCTGAAGCTAGCCATGGAATACCGACGCGACCTTTGGCAGCCCGCCACTATCGAGCGTTGGTTTGCTGAACTGCAACAGCTGTTTACCACCGCCGTGGCTCAACCCGATAGCCCAGCCCTGCACCTAAACCTGCTGCCTGACGAAGGCAAAGCCCTCCAAGCGTTGGGCCAAGGAGCCGCACAAGCTGCATCGAGCTCAGTCATTGCACAGTTTGAGCAAATGGCTCAGGAATATCCTGACGATATAGCCATTACGGAACGAAATCAAACCACCACCTACGCCGCCCTGGATAAGTTGGCTTCACAAGCGGCTTACGGACTGAAGGAGAAATATCAGGTAGGACTGAACGACCGGGTGGTACTCCTACTGCCGCGCAGTACCGAAGTACTGGTGATGCTGCTCGCCGTACAGAAACTAGGGGCCACTTTCGTGCTGTTGGATGTAGAACACCCGGCCGCCAAATGGAAGGCCCAGTTGCAAATGGCGAAGCCTAAGGTGGTGGTCACCACGTTGGAGATAGCCCTACAGCTAGAGGGTGCCGTTACCTGTCCGGTACATCTGGCAAACCTGAAGGAACTAGACGGCCCGGTGAGCCTTCCGGCCCAGCAAAAGCCCCATACGGCGTACCTCCTGTTTACTTCCGGTTCTACCGGAAATGCCAAGGGAGTTAGCATCAGCCAATCGGCCTTTTCGCACTACATCCAGTGGGCCAACCAACATTACTTCCAAAACCAAAGAGGCTACTCCTTCCCGCTGTTTACCTCCTTGGCCTTTGATCTTACTTTGACCAGCCTGTTTTCGCCGCTTACTCGCGGAGATCAGGTAGTGGTCATTCAAGAAGGCAATCCGGTTACTGCTCTAGAGCAAATCCTTCACCGGACGGACCTAGGGGCCATCAAACTAACCCCCTCACACTTGCGCTTGGCGGCTACCCTGGCCAAACCACAAGAGTCCCTCCAAGTGATGATTGTGGGTGGGGAAGCGCTAGAATGGGCGCAAATAGAAACCGCCAGAGGGATAAACCCCGCCATGGCGATCTACAACGAATACGGCCCTACGGAGGCTACCGTAGGCTGTTGTGTCGCCAGAATTGACCATCAACAAGGCAGTATCCCCATCGGAAAGCCTATTGCTAATACCCATTTGGCCTTGCTAGACTCAGAGCAAGCACTGGTTCCGCAAGGGGCCATGGGTGAGCTATACGTAGGCGGTCCACAAGTAGCCGACGGCTATTTTGAAAACCCTGATCTAACAGACCAGGCCTTCATGGCGCTACCTACAGTCGGTAAGGGAATGTTCTACCGCACGGGAGACTTCGCACGTTGGGATGAGCAGGGTGACCTGCATTACCTGGGACGAAAGGAAGACCAATACAAAATCAACGGATACCGGGTAGCTCTGGAAGAGGTAGAAGAAGCCCTGCAAAAGGTATCAGAGCTCAGCCAATCCGTGGCGGGCATCCGTACCTTGCAGGACCACCCTACCCTGATTTGTTGGCATTTGGGCGAAAGCATTGAGGTGGAAGGAGCCCGTGAATCTTTGCGGGAACTGCTCCCCTCGTACATGATACCCCAGCATTTTGTGCAGGTGGAGGAATTGCCGGTCACCGAAAACGGCAAACTTAACCGGGAGATACTCCCGGATCCGGTTTGGGAAGCGGTAACGACGGAGTCGGCTCAGGAGAGCAGCCTGGAAGGCCTATTGATACAGGTATGGTCGGAGGTACTGGGCAGAACCGATATCACTACCCAAGACAACTTTTTCGACCTAGGCGGCAACTCCCTGCTGCTGGTAGAGGTAAACCTCAAACTGGCGCAGGAGTACCCTGACCTTACCATCACGGATTTATTCAACCAACCTTCGCTATCCAAACTGGCAGCCTTCATTCAGCAAAACTGGGGAGAGGATACCGCTGATGCTTTCCAAGTGGTGCCATTGGCCCTGCCGCAGGAGTATTTTAGCTTAGCGGAAGGTCTTGGGGAGGAAAAATGGGAAGTGGCCCTGGATGCTGAGCTTATCGGGCGGATTCAAACCCTGAGCCAAAGCCATGAGGTGCCCTTGCCCTCGGTAGTGGTAGCCATGTTTGCCAATCTACTCGCACAGACCACCCAAAGGGATCTCATCGAGCTTCCCTACCTGGACGAACAAGGAGACATTCGGAATGTATCGCTTGACTTTGCCAGTATGGAAAGCCAGGCGATGCTGCTAGAGACGGTAGGGCATTCCTTAAACGGGCATCCTGGGAAACGTGCCTTGCACCAACTGGTACCGCCCAAGCCGGGCTCCCTAGAGGTAGCTCCGCTCATTAGCATCAATACCGAAACGGCGGAAGCCGAGCTTATGCAGCATTTCGACCTGCTGTTGCACCTGACCCCACAGGTAGACGGTACCTGGCACCTGAGCCTACAGTACCAGCCCCTGCGGCTCAACGGCCACAAGGTGCGGGGCCTGATGGAGTCCCTGCTAGACTATCTGGAGGCTATTTAATTCATTGGACCTGATTGTATGAGACGCTTTGCAGCCCTATTTCCCGGACAAGGAAGCCAGTACGTAGGTATGGGTAGTGACCTTGCCCAAGGTTCTGCCCCAGCCGCCGTTTTTGCGGAAGCAAACCGTGTGCTGGGAACCGACGTGCTAGCCATGGCGGGTCAGTTGACGGAGGAAGAACTTGCACGGCCAGAAAACAACCATCTGGCGGTATATACCCAAAGCGTAGCTGCTTGGGAAGACTTTAAGGCCCATCACCCTACTTGGAGCCCGCACTATTTCGCAGGGCATTCTCTGGGAGAATATTCGGCCTTAACCGCTGCCGGGGTACTACCCTTGGCCGATGGGCTCAAACTGGTACAACGCCGGGGTGAGCTGTTGGCCGAAGCCGCAGAGAAATCGCCAGGGCACACCATCGTCATCATGGGGGAAGCCCTGGACCGGGTGCCCGTTTGGTGTGAGGAGCTGGTAGAAGG
>JBCBHI010000687.1:0-3481 GCA_038525885.1 Bacteroidota bacterium | reverse complement strand
AAGAAGTATCATCTTTATTATTTCTTCTTTTCCAAACTAATCAATGGTGTATACTAGATTTGGTTGAGTAAATTATTATTTCCAACGAAGCAATAACGGTACCAAGAGCCCAGACTGAGTCGCTTGGAGGGTAGCGGTTATGTTGTCTGCCTCTAGCCGGTTGATTCCCGTTTGTGCCTTGGGTTATTACCCCATTCAGGAGGGTTGGTTTGGCCCTTACCAAGGGCGGAGCCATAATACGAAGCCCCCTGCTTGGTACTTTTAATAGCTGCTTTTACTCGCAGGTAGGCTTCTGTACGAGTGTGGATGGGAAATGCTTACCCATTCCCTGGAGGAGGGGGATTTGAAGGTCCGTTGGGGTTGACTACCGCATCATCCGTTTTGATCCAATCGCCTCCCTTGAGGGCTGCAAGCTCTTGCGTACTCAATCGGGTGGTTGAAGGGGAGAATTTCCATAAATTTTTCATAGTTGAATTGTTTGTTGCGTTTTCAATATAGTTATACCAAAATTGATCTTTCTGCTCTTGTAGGTCCAAATATGTAGAGATGGCTTGGAGCCTGCCTTGACGTATGGACTAGGTTACACACCGCATTGAAGTCCATTTTTCGGGAGACCTGCCAGAAAAAAAATCCTGCTATATTACCTCAACAGTAGGATGAAGCAACCTCAACTGAGACTATGGCAATTCTCCAAAAGGATCATTCAAATATTGGGAACGAAAGTGAGTATCATCAGCTACCGATGTTGGATGGTTTGGAGCTACTCTATGCCAAATCACATACCCTAGATTTCCCGTTCCATACCCACGATACCTTCAACATTGCGCTTATTCTCAATTCTACTTTCAATACCAAGCTGACGGATAAGTTCCTTAAAGCACCTACGGGCACGCTTTCTATTACCAATCCGCACGAGGTACATGCAACCCCTTGCGACCATGATTTGGGAAATTCCTTTTTCACGTATTACGTTTCACCGGAGGCCATACAGTCTTTCAACAAAGGTGAATCGGTTTTCTTTGAGGACAAGATCATCTACGACCCTGACCTTTTTCAAGAACTCTACTACCTGTCAAGCCATTACGGCGAGGACAACTTATTGTTTGAAAAGCGACTTTGCTGTGCGTTGACCACTTTGGTAATTCGGTATGGGTCCGTGCCTGCTACCTCCCATGCAGATAGCCGGTTGTTCCAAACCTTTCTTCAGGAAGCGAATTTCGAGCGCTTTTCGGTGGACAAAACCGCCCACCAATTTGGTATGAGTAAGTTTAAGTTCATTCGGCTTTTCAAACAGGAAACGGGCCTTACCCCCAACCACTATGTGCTGTTGCGCAAGATTGAAGCGAGTAAGCGGATGCTAAAGGCTGGTAAGCCTATTTTTGATGCTGCTATCGACTGTGGCTTTTACGACACCTCCCATTTCTACAAGAATTTCAAACGCTTTACCGGAGTTAATCCTATGGAGTTTCAGGGGGCCTTCTTGGCCTAGTTGCAATATTTTACAATAGATGTGGTCTTGAAGAATTCATATTTGCTGAGGTCAAACTCAAAAAATATGAAATATTACTTGTTAGCAGCAATATGGACATTTCCCTTATTTGCTTGGTCGCAAGAAACTCCTCTTCTCAATACTTATTCTCTGATAGCGGCTGAGGAAGATTTCGATCTCTTGGTTTCCTCTCTGAAAGAAGCGCATGCTGGCTTATACTGGTACAATTCTATTGCCCAATTTGAAAGCTTGGTAGCGGTAGAAAGAGCCAAGCTTTATGAAGGGATGGATTCTTACGCTTTCTTTAGAATTGCGGCAAAAATAGTGGCCGCTACTAGGGAAGGGCACTGCGGTATTGGTTCTTCACGAGATGTGGGGCAGTATTTCAACCAGAAATCCAAGATCCTGCCCATAGTGGTTAAGGTATTGGACGGTAAGGTATACCTGCTCAATGATTTGGAGGGTGCCAGTACCCGAGGCAAGGTACTCACTAGCATCAACGGGGACCCCATAGAGGATGTGCTCTGTACCCTTTTTAGCTATAGTGCAAAATATGCGGATGGGTACATAGAAACGGGCAAAATCCGTTTTACGATCGATTATTCTGGCTTAGCGTATCACTACGCTGATTTTTATGAAAATCGGGAAAGCAATATACTGGAGTTGGTGGATTCGGAAACGAAGGAACAGTCTTCCCTTCGGGTATCCTCGGTATCGGCAGCAGACTATCGCATGCTGGATGATGCGGTGGAACGCCCTGGTTTCAATGAACCTATCGCCCTGCATCTGGAAACATCCACCAAAACTGCCACGCTTGCGATCCACTCTTTCCGGCACACGTACTATGATGCTGAAGGGGACGAATCACTTGCCTTTGCCGTGTTCAAACAGAAAATTGACAGTGCATTCGCCCTGATTAAGGCCTCCAAAATCCAAAACCTGATTCTGGATATTCGCAACAATACTGGCGGTACGGAGGGGTATGAGGATTACGTGTTGTCCTACCTGGTAGACGCTCCCTATACCAAGTACCGCTACGTACAAGCCAATGCCCTCTCTTATTCCTTTTTGGAGCATACCCAGTATAATACGCCGGAGGGGCAAAGGGAATTTGAAGAGAGTATGCGCGAGGAATTTGCCCTGCAGGAAGATGGCCGATTTCTCAGGAAAGCGGATTTTATGCTGGTGGCTCCGCCCAAAGGGGAACCTTATTTGGGGAAGATGTTCGTACTGATTTCTGGCAAGACCTACTCCGGGGGCTCTGAATTTGCGGCGCTTTTGAAGGGGAATACCGAGGCGGTATTTGTAGGGGAAGAAACAGCTGGCGGTTTCTACGGACAAACGAGTGGCTTCTCTTTGATCCTTACCCTACCTCACACCGGGACCCGGATTAAGATTCCCTTGCTGAAGTTCGTGGTCAATGTAGAGGATGATAAGATACCCATGGGGCGCGGCGTAATACCAGACTACCCAGTAGAGCCTACCTTCGAGCAATTTACTAACCGAATAGACGCAGCTATGGCCTATACGCAGGCGCTTATACAGCGGGAGGATGAGTAAGTCCGAAACTTATCTTTGTCCCGAATCCTGAGGGGAATATTCTAGGGTACGCTTTGGACTATTATCCTTTAGGAAAAACCTGCGCTTGCCGCTCTTTCATCTGCTTCGCCACGGCTTGGCCGTCCTCATCTTGAGCCTGTAGCTCCTTCATGATGTTTTCATAACTGGCCTCATCGCGGTCCTGACTTAGTTTAAATATGGTGTCCAGCTTGGTGACTTCTACCTCAAAAGCTACAATGGCGGGCATGAGGCGCTTTACGTAATCCTTATCCAGATTGTGGAATACGGTAGCGGAATCGGGATTGTACTTCTCGAAGTGCAGCGAGGTTTTCTGAAGCATGTCCTCTAGGGCTTCATCCTCTAAGAAATGGATGGTGCCCTTGGCATGTACACTGGCGTAGTTCCAGGTGGAAGCCTGCGATGGATTGCTGT
>JBCBHI010000686.1:0-3483 GCA_038525885.1 Bacteroidota bacterium | reverse complement strand
TGGAAATGGGCCATGATGGTCGCGGTAGTAGGAATCACCAGCTGTACCCCGGAAGAGGTTATTACCGATGTAGACGATCCTACCGATTCCGATCCGGTAGAAATAGACGATAACAACGGCACTACTACCGATTACCCAGCCATTGAGGCCACTTTTGGCGGCCGGATAGATATCGACAACTTACCTAACTACGCCAACCAGGCGGTGCCCAATTACATCACCGAAGACAACACGGACGGCAACGACATTACCGATTTGGGGGCTACCCTAGGCCGGGCCCTTTTCTATGACAAGAACCTGAGCACCGACGGCACGGTATCCTGTGCCAGCTGCCACCAGCAGGCTTATGGCTTTTCAGACCCCTTGCAGGCTTCTCGCGGGGTCAACGGCACCACCGGCCGCCACAGCATGCGCCTGATCAATGCGCGCTTTGCCGAAGAGGAGCAGTTCTTTTGGGATGAGCGTGCCCCCGATTTGGAGTTTCAAACCACCCAGCCCATTCAGGACCACGTAGAGATGGGGTATAGCGGCCAGGATGGCAACCCGGACTTTCAGGACCTGATTACCGTGCTGGAAGGCCTTGACTATTACAACGAACTGTTTACCCTGGTATATGGGGAACCTACCATTACCGAGGAGCGGGTGCAGTTGGCGATTGCTCAGTTTGTGCGCAGCATCCAAAGCTTCGACTCCAAGTACGATGCAGGCCGCGCACAAGCGCGCAACGACAACGATCAGTTCCCCAACTTTACTACCCAGGAAAACCAAGGCAAAGGCCTCTTTATGACACCTCCCCAGCTCGACGGGGCCGGAGAACGCATAGGGGGCGGACTGGGCTGCGGCGGCTGCCACCGGGCTCCAGAGTTCGACATTGATGCGGGTTCTCGAAATAACGGTTTCATCAGCAGCCTGAGCGGTGGCACCGACACCGAGGTCACTCGCTCTCCCTCCCTCCGTGACCTGATCAATCCCCAAGGGGAAATCAATGGGGGAATGATGCATACAGGTGAACTCACCTCACTAGAGGCAGTAATTGCCCACTACGCCAGCATCAATGCTGCAGGCAACAATAACCTGGACCCGCGTCTGCGCGGTGGGCGGGGCGGCAACGGCCAATCCCTGAATGTAACGGCAGACGAAGAGGCGGCCATTGTCGCTTTCCTCAACACCCTGACCGGATCCGATGTGTACACCAACGAAAAATGGTCCGACCCATTTTCCAACAACTAGGCACCAAGGATTGGCCAGTATCTGGTAAAAAAGAACAACTAAACAGAATCATTTTTCATAGCTGTATTCCAAAAGTAGTACTCGAATAGGATTGGAAATTAGCGTTCGGGCGCAGTAAGGGTACATTGCGTCCTGTGGGTTAGAGGCTGAGAGCGATATGCTTTCAGCTTCTTTTTTTGCCCAGTACCGGAAGTGTCCTTTCCAATCAGGCAAGGATATTCCAACTTCTAACCTCAAACTTCCAACTTCAAATCTCCAACCTCTAACTTCGATTCTCCAACTTCGAATCTCGAGCCTCTATTTTTCTATCTTTGAATCCATGAGTACTGCTACCACAGAGTCTGCTCCCCGAAAAAAGAAAAAGCTCGGCAACTTCCCTATTTGGGGCGAGTTGTTTGGGGTCACCCTCTCCCTTTTGGTTGTAGGGTTGTATGGCCTGCTGTTTCTCATAAGCTACCAAGCCAAACAGGAAGTAATCAGCAACATTGAGCTACAGGTATTCCTGGACAACTTTATCACCTCTGGTGAAAGGTTCCGGCTAGAACAGTCTCTGGCTAGCCGCGACTATGTGCTGGCTGAGGAGGGCAACGATGGCGTACGGTTTGTCTCCAAGGAAGAGGAAGCCCAGCGGCTTATCTCCGAAACCGGAGAGGATTTTATGGAGCTACTTGGCGAAAATCCTTTGCGCGACGTGCTCGTGGTGCGCATAAAACCCGATTATGTAGATACCGCCTCACTCAATACCCTGAAAGCAGAACTGGAGGCCGAGCGGGGCATTCATGAGGTAGTGTACATGGAAGGAATTGTAGAGCAAATCAATGACAACCTGGTCCGTTTAGGCATAGTACTGCTAGTCATTGCCGTCATCATTACGCTGGCCGTAGTTATGCTCATCAACAATACCATCAAGCTCGCCTTGTTCTCCCAGCGCTTCCTGATCAGGAGTATGCAGCTGGTAGGCGCCAAACCGGGTTTTGTACAAAGCCCCTTTCTGCGACGGTCACTCATCAACGGGATGGTTTCCGGGCTATTGGCCTCTGTCATTTTATACGGAATGTATACCTACAGTAGCCAACTATTCCCGAAGCTGGAAGACCTGAAGGATATTAACCAATTTTTAATTTTATTTGTGTTATTAATTATACTGGGCGGATTGATTGCCACGTTGAGCACGTGGCGGGCTATCCGCAAGTATTTACGCATGTCTCTGGACGACCTGTATTAAGCACATGGCAAAGCAAAAGCAAAAATCGCCTGCACAAGGCAACAAAAAAATGGCTCCCAGAACCGGAGCCCCACGCACCTCAGCCCCTAAAGCCACTGCGAGAGCTACGGCCCCTAAGGTAGCCGCTGCCAAGGTGATCAATGCCATGCCGTTCGGTCGCAAAAATTACCTCTTCCTACTCATCTCCGTGGGACTGCTAGCCTTGGGCTACATCACCATGGCTGCCGAGACTGCCGAATACGGATTTGGATTTCTTGGTCTCACCTTAGGTCCACTCCTGCTCATGGCCGGATTCATCGTTGGCGTTTTTGCCATTCTCATCAAACCCACCGGCGAGAGCACTTCTTCTGATTCATGAGTATTTGGGAAGCGTTGATCCTGGGCATTATCCAGGGTCTTACGGAGTTTCTCCCCGTTAGCAGCAGTGGTCACTTAGAGTTGGCCAAGGCCATATTTGGGGTAGAGACCGAAGAAAACCTCCTGTTTTCCTTAGTGTTACATTTAGGCACGGCACTTAGCACCGTCGTTATCTTCCGCAAGTATATTGTGGAGGTACTCGGCGGGTTGGTCAAAAAACCCATGAACCCCTCCTGGGACTTCAGTCTCAAGGTGGTCCTTTCCATGTTACCCGCCTTGGTGGTAGGCCTGGTTTTCAAAGATCAAATTGACTCCCTTTTCGAGAGCAACATCCTGCTAGTCAGCCTGATGCTTCTGGTAACGGGCATCCTGCTTACCCTTACCTGGCAGGTGCGCAACCGTGAAGGCACCGAGGTATCCTGGAGCCGCGCCCTACTTATGGGCATTGCCCAAGCCATTGCCATTTTGCCCGGCATCTCTCGTTCAGGAGCTACCATTGCCACGGGTATCCTGTCAGGAGCCAGCAAGGAGAAAGCCACCCAGTTCAGCTTTCTCATGGTGCTCCCCGTCATTTTGGGAGCTTCCTTGTTAGAACTCAAAGACTACTTTGAAGCCCCCGCGGGTTCACACAGTATCGGCATAGGAGTACTGGTTGCAGGTTTCATCACCTC
>JBCBHI010000685.1:0-3483 GCA_038525885.1 Bacteroidota bacterium | reverse complement strand
CCAGACCCATTCGGGTATTCACGTACACGTGGATCCGGCCAAAATTGAACTCCCCTCGCTTTACCGGGCGTATTTCATACCCAATTACTTTGCTACTATTGGCGGCCAGGGAAGCTAGAAATTGGATGTCTCTCCGCTGGAATTGGTGAGGTATTTCATCGATGGTGGAAGTAAGAATGGCAAAACGGTAGTGGTTCTCTACCACAATTTCGATAGGATTGAGATCGCCATTGGAAAGCCGGTCACTTACCGTACGCCTGGCAAATACCCCGTGCTTTTGGGTGTACAGCAGCAAAAAATCGAATACCGTAAGGCCGATCAGTGTAACTAAGCTGATGCGCACTATCCCTTCAATAGCGGGTACATAATAGGCCACCACAAAGGCCAGTACTAATGCACCTAGCAGGGCAAATAGCCGAATGGGGAAGTACAGAGACCGGATGAATTGAACCACTAGCGAGGCACTTCTACGTTGTCAATCAACTCCTTAAGAACCTCATCTGTAGTGGCCCCTTCCATTTCTCTTTCTGGAGTGAGCATGATCCGGTGGCGCAGTACAGGCAAGGCAACAAACTTAGCGTCCTCGGGGGTTACAAAAGTGCGACCTTGCAGGGCGGCAAACGCTTTGGAACTAGAAAGAATGGCCAGGGAAGCACGGGGCGAGGCACCCAGATACAAGCTTTGATCTTCGCGGGTACGCTGCACCAGCGTGGCCATGTACCGCATCAGGCTGTCTTCTACGTGGATGGACTGCACCTGTTGTCGGTATTGGGCTAAGTCCTCTGCCGTAAGTACGGAAGATATGTCTTCAGCATTGGCCGAGTCCTTGCGCTGGTGAAAACCCCTGAGGATGTCCACTTCGCTGTCCAGCGAAGGATAGCTCACTTCTACTTTGAACATAAACCGGTCTAGCTGTGCTTCCGGTAGGCGGTAGGTGCCCTCTTGCTCTATAGGATTCTGGGTAGCAATCACCAGAAAGGGCGGAGCCATGGGGTAAGTGGTGCCATCCACGGTAATCTGCCGCTCTTCCATTACTTCAAACAGGGCCGCCTGGGTTTTGGCAGGGGCCCGGTTGATCTCGTCGATTAAAACGAAGTTGGAAAAAATGGGGCCTTGTTTGTACTCGAATTCGCTGGACTTCATGTTGAAAATAGAAGTACCCAGTACATCCGAAGGCATCAGGTCTGGGGTAAACTGTATCCGGGAGAAGTCTACGGACAGCGTACGGGCCACTAGCTTAGCCGTGAGGGTTTTGGCTACCCCCGGTACCCCTTCTAACAACACATGACCGTCTGCTAGCAGAGCAGTTAGCAGTAGGTCTACCATCTGGGTTTGACCCACCAAAATTTTGCCTACTTCTTGGCGGACTTGGCTCAGCGCCCCGTGGAGGCCCTGTAATGATTCCTGTGCTTCTTGTATATCCATACTTAGTGATGGTAAAATTTTTCTAGCAGGGCATTCAACTCCTTGAGCTCTGCTTCGGTGATTTCAGATTTTTGATTGAAAAAACGGATCTTCTTGACCAGGGTCGTGGTCCAATCCTCTTCCTTACCTGCCTTGTGGGCTAGCTTAATGGCAAATTCTTCATCCAGTTGGTTGGCAGGCAAATGATAGTTAGTCCTAACATAGTCTTGCCAAAAGAGGATCTTTTTCTTGGTAAGGTCTGTATGGTTCTTTCGCTCATAGTACAACTTGCCTATGGTAGTGGCGAAATCCAGCGTGTCGTTGGGGGGCGGCTTTATTACCGGAATTATACCTTGCTTCCGTTTACCTTGGAACAAAATAAAGAGCGTGACTCCCGCCAGGAAAAGGAAATACCCTGACCGAAGGGCCCGCTGTGAGGCAATGTACCGGAGCGGATTGGTATATACACTTTTGCCCTTTTCGTAATACTCGGTCCAGACCAATGGAGCAGAGGCTGGAAGGCTGGCAAAGTGCGCTTCGGCAAGTCCTTCGTTGTTGGTTTTGAGCAGGAAGAAGTTGGTGAAAATCAGGGGTAAAGTAGAGATGACTACGCTACCGTCTCCTTCTTCTATTTGAATCACCACCGGGTTTCCGTACCCATTAGTAGCCAGAACCTTATACCTGTACTGGGCATTTTTGGCCTTGGCAGACAAGGGCGTGAAAGAAATCCCCACATGGTGCAAGGGGTAATAGAAGTCCCCCACTCCTGACCAGCTAATCTTCAAGGAATCACCTGCCAAAGCCTCCTCCCCGTGGGTAGTAGGGCCTTGAAAAATGGAATGATCTTCATAGTCAAGCCCGAACTTTCTTAGAAACCCGGAATCAAAATCCTGGGCCACTATCAAGGCATTGCCTCCTTCCTTGGCCCATTGGAATAGCGTCTCGTATTCCGTTTCATCAGGATAAAACGAATAGGAAAGCGAAAACAAGCTGCCTTGGAAGTTCTTCAGGTTAGTGAGCTCGAAGAAGGTCTCGCGGCTATACTGTATCTCCTGGCCTTCAAATATGCCAGGGAGCAATTCGTCCAGTACCAGCAGGTCGTAGGGTTGAGTATTGTTGGTGTTAAAGGTGTAATACCAGTTGACGGGCTTAGGAGAAAAAAGTCCTATGATGACCAGTGCCCCAAATAGCAAAACCAAGAGAGTAATTAGGCCTACTTTACTTTTCATGTACTACCTCCCCTCTCATTTTTAACAAAGGATGTAGATGTTCATAGGCCTCCTTGGCATCCTCTGCTTGCACACCAAAATTCCCGTACCAGGCATAAGCGAATATCCGGCTGAGTCGCTGGAAAGGAGCCGCGAGTTCTGTCTCCGATGCCAGCTCCTGTTGGTACTCATAGTTGGTTTTGCCCGGCACAAATTGGATGAGGGCGGCATCAGAAAGTAGCTTGATGGAGTACAGATAGGTGAGCCGAATGGCCTTGCGGTACTCCTGCCGGTCGCGAGCTTCCGCTATTTCTGCTTCAAAATTTATCTGGTGGATATCTTCTTCCTCCACCAGGTAGTCTATGTCAGTGTTTTTCCTGGATAGGAATATGCCCCGGGCATCCACACCTGCAAGCCTGTAGATGGCAAACACCAAAATGGCTGTGAGAACGATGTAGAAAATGACCGTAAATTCTGGGTCCGCCTCTCCATAAAAAACCAGACTGAGATTGCGCCAGAGATAAAAAAGAACCCGTTGTAGCCAGTTCTCCATATCACTTGGTGGAGGCTCTTCCGCATAGATGAACCTCCGTTGTTCGCGGAATTCTTCTAACCTGTCCGAATCGAATGCGCGAGTAGGCTGGGTACTGGATTGTGCCCAAACGCAGAGTGGTAGCAGGAGGCACAGCCCGGCAAATAGCCACCCTTTAATATTGCTCCTCTTCATCTACAATGGTTTGGGTACCCATAGTGGTAACACGCTGCAAGAAGCCCTTGTGCTCTTTCCGTTCCACTAAGTTGAAGTATTGGAAGGCCAAGCCCACGATGACCACTGCCGAGAGTAAGGTGCTACCTAGCGACGCTAGGTAGC
>JBCBHI010000684.1:0-3498 GCA_038525885.1 Bacteroidota bacterium | reverse complement strand
TTAATGTATGAATCATACATTAAATTACTCGGCAGTATCCCAAAACACTTTCCAAAGTGTTCTTAAAGTGATAATATCCTACATGCGATTGGAGTGGCGCCTACTAGGAAAACATTTATTATTAGCGTCGGGGTTTGGATTGCTATCATTGGGCTTGTCTTTTTTAGAGTTCCAACTGCCAGGCCTGGAAGGGGTCCATTCTGACCTCCGCGAAATACCGCTGCTCATCAGTGTACTTTATTTACCCCACCCGCTGTACTTTTTGGTCACCTCCCTGGTTACCGTGATTAATACTCCCGAAGGTTTCCCCACCTTGGCCAATTTCCTTATGCACTGGGTTGCCCTATCCGGGGTTTGGTTTTTTGTGCGATACGGTCACCAAACCAGAAACCGCATCCGCAGTCAAACCATCTGGTGGGTGATAGGCATAGTACTATACTATTGGGGTCTCATGCTCCCTGTTTTTGTAGCCTGCGATGGTCTTTTGGGTCTCAACCCACATCTTTCAGCTTTTGAGTTGTACGGTTCCTTATGGAAAGGTACCCGCTTCGAAATGGTCATCTCTTTAGTGTTCACCAGCTTTTTCGCCAACCAGTATTATAACCGGCAGCAGTTGAGACAGCACATGGAAGTGATTGCCTTCCGCAATTTGCAACTGGCTCAGTACGCCTTCATCAATTCGCACAAACTTAGGGCACCTGTAGCGCGCTTGCTGGGGTTGGCCAACCTTATGAAGAAGGAAGACATGGCCTTTACTGATCCTCATCTGTTGGGCCACTTCGAAAAAAGCTGTGAGGAACTAGACACGGTGGTGAAAAAGATAACCGAAATGCTGGAAGAGGAATCTCCGCAAACCCACCTGGAAGCTTCCGAAGAAGAGGATAATTTATCCTAGCTGAATTTCCATTTCTTTATTTTCTCACCGTTGCAGAGATAGGCGTACGTAGCACAAAGGAGCATTGCCTAGTTTACCTAACAGGCCTTCTCAATATTCTCAAGCCAGGGCTACCCAATATCCAGCCAAACCGTGTGCAATTCGTTCATCCCAAAAGCAAGTAGGGCTTTCCATATTTTTTGCATTTTACGAATGCGTAAACACACCACTATGAAAAGACTAACCTACCTGTTTGTACTCTTGGCTGCCTGTACGGGGCAGCAAAAGGAGGGAGGACAAGCGGCTCCTGACCGCATAGAGGAGCACGTACAAAACATCGAAATCATCCGGGACAGCTTCGGCGTGGCCCATGTATATGGTAAAACTGACGCCGATGCCGTTTTCGGAATGATCTATGCACAATGCGAAGACGACTTCAATCGGGTGGAGATGAACTACATCAATGCTATGGGGCGGCTCGCAGAAGTGGAGGGTAAGGGTGAACTTTTCCGCGACTTGCGGATGAAGTTATTCATAGACCCGGTGGAGATCCAAGAGCTGTATTTCGGAAGCCCCGAATGGCTTAAAACACTCTTGGTGGCCTGGGCAGACGGCATCAACCATTACCTGGCTACGCACCCTGAGCGCTCACCTAAGTTAATCACTCAGTGGGAGCCCTGGATGGCACTTTGCTTCAGCGAAGGGAGTATAGGAGGAGACATAGAACGCGGTATTTCGGTGAACCGACTGCGCGAGTTTTACCAAAAGATGGCGGGCATTGCTATGGATAAGGCCACTGCCTACGGCCCGGTGTATGGTGACGGCATCAACGATCCGATGAATTTGGAACCGCGCGGATCTAACGGCATTTCGATTGCCCCCAAACTGACTGAAAACGGGAATTCTCTTTTCTTGATCAACCCACACACCAGTTTCTTTTTCCGTAGTGAACTGCATATGGTGAGCGAGGAAGGCCTCAATGCCTACGGGGCCACCACCTGGGGGCAGTTCTTCATCTATCAGGGATTTAATGAGCGCCTGGGCTGGATGCACACTTCTACCTATGCGGATGTGTTGGACGAATACCGGGAATCCATTTTTGATACCGAACTGGGATACTACTACCAACATGGGGAAGAAAAACGGCCAATAGATACAAAGGAGATCACTCTAAGGTATAAGGCAGAGGACGGTACTATGAAGGATACCACTGTAATGGGCTACTATACCCACCATGGGCCGGCAGTACGTGCGGATGAAAACGGTAACTGGATAACCATGGCCTTGATGCACCGCCCAGTAGATGCCCTGAAGCAGAGTTTTGGGCGTACCAAGGCGCAGAACTGGGATGAGTTTTATGAGGCCATGAGCATACGCACCAACTCCTCTAACAATACGGTGTATGCCGATGCGGATGGCAACATTGCCTATTTCCATGGCAACTACCTGATGAAGCGCGACGATAGCTTTGACTGGAGCCAGCCTGTGGATGGTAGCGACCCGGCTACGGACTACCAAGGCATGCACAGCATGGAGGAAATGATGATCATCAAAAATCCTGAGAACGGCTGGCTGCAAAACTGTAACAGCACCCCGTTTACGGCTGCTGGCGAGTATAGCCCAAGCCCGGAGGATTTCCCGGCCTATATGGTACCTGACCGGGAGAATTACCGGGGGATACATGCCGTACAAGTGCTGGAAGGCAAAACGGGTTGGACCTTGGATAAGCTCCGCCAGGCGGCTTATGATCCGTATATGCCAGGTTTCGCCCATATGCTACCCGGGCTGATATCGGCCATGGAAGCGGACCGTTTGTCCGTGCCGGACCCCGAGTTGTATCAGCAACTCAAGGATTGGGATTTCAAATGGAGCGCGGAGTCTGTAGAAACCACCTTGGCACATTTCTGGGCCACCGAAATGGTACGGCTAGTTCGTGCCTCGGGCGCAGAAACCCCAGAAGGCGTGTACCCTTACATTGCCACAGAAGCGCCTGACGCCATGCGGTTAGCGGCCCTGAGCAACGTGGTGAATACCCTCACCGAAGATTTCGGTTCTTGGCAAGTGCCCTTTGGCGAAGTAAACCGCTACCAACGCATCAACGGTGAAATTGTGCAGCCTTTCAATGATGAGGCTCCCAGTATACCGGTAAAGTTTGCCAGTGGCCGTTGGGGATCTTTGGCGGCCTACGGTGCCCGCAAGTACCCGGGTACCAAACGGATGTACGGTACTCGCGGAAATAGCTTTGTGGCTTTTGTGGAGTTTGGCGACAGACTAAAAGCCATGAGCATCAGCACCGGAGGGGGATCTGACAATCCGCAGTCCAACCACTTTGATGACCAGGCGGAGAAGTACGCCAATGCGGATTTTAAGCAGGTGCGCTTCTACCGGGAGGATGTAGAATCCGATGCCGAAAAGGCTTATCACCCTGGTGAATAATCAATTAAACTCTTTGTTTAAATAAAAATTCTCAACCAGCTAGTATACAGTTGTTTATATAACTAATTTCTTTTGCCAACTTTCTCGCAATGAAGAGGTAAGAGACCAAGTAAGATCTCAGGGGAGGGCTCCGCACTGCTGAGGCTCTTCACTTGTTTCCACGGAAGTACCCTACCCACTATCAAAGA
>JBCBHI010000683.1:0-3502 GCA_038525885.1 Bacteroidota bacterium | reverse complement strand
GGGTAGAAATTGACCGATACCGCGGGCCCGGTTTGAATATCCCGGATGCTGTCGGTTTCCGTGGCATTGCGGTATGCGTTATCTACCGCGTAGAGGGTGAGCGGGAGGCCGTCCGCTCCGCCTAGGGTACGCAAGACGGTGAGTTGCTTGCGCACGCCTTGTGGCTGGTTTTGGGTGTGTACCCGCACGATGCCCCCTTGCCAGTCCACCGAATGGTTGCTGGGTATGCTGGCATTAAGGGCACGGAATTGCGGATGTGGACCCAATACTTCGGTATCCAGCGTGATCTGGTACAGGCCTCTAAATGCCTCTACCGGAGTGCCGTCCGGTTGGTAATCTACTACCTCATTGACGGAGTTAATTTGTGCCGTATCCCAAATCCCCCGCGATTTTTCCAGGATTTCCTCCGGCCCATCGTCCGGCCCTTCCTGGGTGATTACCTCCCGGTGAATAGGCCAATGGCTTGAGAGTTGCACCACAAAGCGGTCCGTAGATTCGCCTCCCCAGCTGTTTACGGATTGCATATTTTCCAGGGCCAGGAATCTGCCGTCCGAGCTAGTGGTGGGGAGTTCCAAATCAGCGCCTAGGATAGGCATCTGGTTGCCTGGCGAGCCCAGGGCTTCGGTTACTTCCTTTTTGTATACGGTGAAGGTAGGCCCGTTCTCCCCAGCTTGCTGCGCCTGCGCAGCGTGGATGATGTACTGGGTATCCTCGATGGTGATGACTCCCCCAACGAAGTTCGCGGCTTGGTCGGCGGCCAATACTGGAGCCACGATTTCTCCCAGACCCTGACTGCGCAGGAGGTAGGGTTCGGTTTTCACGATGGATAGCACCGGATTGGCAGGGTCATCCTCTATGCTTTTCACCTTACCAACCACCTGATGGGGAGGTGCCTCACGGAAGAAAACCTCGATCTCTTGGGCGAAAGCTTCGTTTGTATCCGGCACTATGGCCTGTGGGTCCAAGGCGCTGGCGTAGTCGCCTAGTTTGTCGGCGGTGACCTTGTAGCGGCGCAGCTCGTGGCCCGCATGGAAGTCAAACGTAAGGCGAATGAGTGTGCGGTCATTTTCCTGGATTTCCGAAAGTCGGAGCTGCTCCTCTGCCGAGGAAAGCAGTAAAGGGCTCTCCTCCCGAATCAAGAGAGGATTTAAGTTGCCCGGAGGGAGTAACTGATTGAGCGGAGGAAAGTCCGTGGTGATGGACCAGGTGACGGTAGAGTCGCTGGCCCTCCCGAACCAATTGACTCCGTAAGAGCCGTACTCGTGGGTGCCCTCTGACAGCACTTGGTGCACGTACAGGGCCTCTTGGGGTTCGGGAATATTGAGTGGTACGGCCACCGCATGGGCCGTTTGCCCCTCGGGCACGCTAGCCAAATAGTCCAGATCATGGACTAACTCAGGTAGACGCCAGTGGGCTTCGGTTACTTCTCGGTAGCGTAGCCCTACTTGAACAGGAATGGTGAAGTCCGCCAAGTTGTAAACCTTGTTGGTTTCGAAGAAACGGGTGTCATCGTACTCCGGCAGTGGTACGGTGTACAGAGAAAGATACCGGGCGCGCACCCCTTCGGCATAGCCTTCCTTGTCCGTCAGTGTAGCCTGCTCACTTCCGGTACCTGAAACTACCCCCTTCACCGGGGCTTTTAGGTCCACCGCTAAGGGGAGTCTTTGGTCTTCCCTTCCAGTAGGCAAGGACATATAGGAGTGCGTAACCTCTCTTCGGCCTTGGCCATCGCCCAGGTCACCTAAAGAGACATACTCCATCAAGTATTGGTAGCGTTCGCCAGGTACCGGTACCTCCAGATCCAGTGCACCCAAACCTAGCATGCGTGCTTGGTGGTAGTCCATACTAGCCAACTGTAGCATGTCCAGGAAGGAGACCTCGTAGGATTGGCTTTCGCCCCCCTCCTGATAGGTAAAGGAATCAATGGCCTGAACGTTTTCCTCAGAGTCGCTCAGATCCAAGTAGCGTTCTACCATGCCTTGGAGGGATTGTCCTTGCGGGTCATCCTCGGGAGCTTCGGCCCAGCGGCTCCGGTAGTTTTCTGCATTCACCAGACTACGGGCATCGTATTGGGGCCACTGTCCGTCAATGGCCCCCGCAGTCGGTTCTAGCCTTTGGAAAGCTTCTCCTTGGTCCTGAGTTAGGGCGAATTGCCCCAGGTAGGTAGCCTGACTTCCGGTGATGGCCGCGGCCAGGTGGTCGGTGTAGGTTTCTACTTCAATGGCCGTCAAATCCACCTCGGAGGCCTCGAACCGCAGACTGATTAGGTTTTCGCCCAGCTGTTGAATGGCACCTACCTGGTTGCCCTGATATACTTGCCGGGCCGCTACGTTGCGCAGTACGGTGACTCCTGCACCTTCTACAGCCATGGCTTCCAGGCGAACCTGAGCCTCTGGGCTACGTTCCGCCGCCTCCAGTTTGGCAGAGAAGAAGAGGGCATCGGGGCTCTCAAACTCCAACCTACCCGCACCGTAGGCTTCCAGAAAGTCCTGCGGAGCGGTGGCCGGGTCGTGTTCCGCCAGGGCTGCATCGTACAAGGGGCTATCCAAAAACTTGAGTCTGTAGATCCGGTTGTCTGCCGAGTACAGCCAAATCCGTTGTACGGTAAGGACGGTTTGGGGTGGGATGTTTAGTGCTATGCGGGTAGCTTGGGGAGTGTAGGGGATGCGAAATACCCGGACGTAGTCGTCTACTTTGTTGAATACATCCGGGTATCGTGGTGCCTCCCCGGCAGGTGCCGGGCCGCTGGGGCCAGGGTTTTGAGTAATAAAGCTGCCTTTGGGCAGGTGACGATCACCCAGGCGGTTCTTAAAGATCCACCGCAGGTGCACGCCCGGTGCGGTGCCATCAGCACCTGTAGAGCCTGCCGCCTGCAGGTAGATGTGCTTGGACTGCACATCCAGATCGGTGGCATCCGGTGGGGTAGGGGTGGGGAGGTCCTCTCCGGGTGGTTCCTCCACGGGGCCACCACAGTAGTCCTCAATGGTGAGGCCCCAGCTTACTACTCCCAAGGGATCACCCGCTACTTGTAGGTCCGTTTTGGGGGTGGAAAGAAAGTCAAAATGGATGATGGGTAAGGTAACCTCGTCCAGCACTACATCCTGGGTAATGGCCTCGGTCAGTTCAAAACAGCTTTTCGTGAAGTCCCGGTTAATCGGCAGGTTGCCGATATACTGTTTCATCCGCAGGATAAAGTGAGTGTCTGAAAAGGAATTGACCGTTACGTCTTGATACAACTTCTCTTCAGGGTCCGTACCTGGCACGGTGAACTTGTATTCTGTCCGTGCACTATAGTCCAAGGGGCCTACAAACATTCTGCGTTGGAAGACTTCTACCAAAAAATCAGGGCCAAACTGCGGATAGAAGCCATGTTCGTAGGCGGTAGCTCGCTTCGCCGTCAAGGTATCTCCGGGTCCTACATAGTCGGGAATGTCTACGTAAAAGACGGTCCTTTGTACCAGAATGCTTAAGCGGATCAGACCCTCTGCTATTTGCAAGCCAG
>JBCBHI010000682.1:0-3504 GCA_038525885.1 Bacteroidota bacterium | reverse complement strand
CCGTACTACTCATTACCGTAAGGGCAGCGGTACTCCGTACCCTCCTTTGGAGGAGAAACCCATTCCTCTCAAGGGTGAGGGGGTTACTAAAGAGGTAGAATAGCGAGCTTCTGGGATTCAATTTGTGCTTGGTTGCTAAACCGAGCGGATCTTCGCCAGGGTTTATCTACTGGGGTCGGTTGTTGGTGTCGCTCCGCTTAAACATGGGAATGCCCAACCACAACAAGGGCGAGTCGTGTAGTCCTACCAAAGATGATTTTTATAACCCGCTCATTTACAGTGCTTTGTAGGGTCGGTGGTAAGACGACTTGGAGTCGTCCCACCACGAGATCATCCCCTATATTTGTGTGATGCGCCAGGCATTAAGTTTGAATGGGTACCCAGCGCAGTAGGCAACTGATTGGGCATATCCATGTCTGGCGGAGTTGGGGTGAATCATGAGTGACCCTTTCAGGGCTTGGGGCATTGGGGTTTGGGCTTTTTAGGCCTTGGCAATGGTGTCCAAGGCCCCGACTAAACGATCTACGTCGGCCAGGGTATTGAATACGGATAGGGAAATGCGGACGCCGTTGAGGGTATGGCTGTTCATGGGCCGTACATCGATGCCGTAGTCCTCGCGCAGGGCTTTGTTGACTTCCCGTACCGGCTTACCTTTTACCTCCACGGTCTGGATACCACAGGAAAGGCGATCGTTGGCCGGGGTCTGACTGATGAGGTGGTCTCGGTCATTTACCTGGGCCAGCAGGTGGTGCTTGAGCTGGTATAGCCTTTCTGCTTTGCGCTGTGGGCCTAGCAGGTCGTGGTAGTCCAAGGCCGCCCCCAGGCCCAACAGCTCTGGTAGGTTGCGGGTATTGTAGTTCTCTAGCCTACGGATGGATTTGTCCTTGTAGCCGCGCGAAACGATGAGGGCGCGGAGCAATTCTTGTTTTTCCTGCCGGGCATACAGGATACCCATGCCCTTGGGAGAGTACAGCCACTTGTGGGTGCTGTTGGCGTAGAAATCGCACCCCAAGTCGTTCAGATCTACTTCGATACCCCCCAGCGCCTGAGCTCCGTCCACCGCTACCAGAATGCCATGCTCATGTGCCATTTCGGAGATGGCCTTCACAGGCAAGATCATACCGTTGGTATTGGTGAGGTGTACTAGGCTAATCACCCGGGTGCGGGGAGTAATGGCTTGCCGGAACACTTCTACCACCTCCTCTGGGGTTTCTGGTAGGATGGGTAGGGTAGGCCGCACGAGTTTCACTCCGTTAGCTTCTTCCTGATGGTACTGCCAGGGGATGAGGGCGCTGGTGTGTTCGTGGTCACACAGAATTACCTCGTCGCCCGCTTTCAATTGCATGCTGGCGGCAATCACATTCATGCCCTCAGTGGTGTTATGTATCAGGGCAATTTCTTCCTTATCGGCCCCAAATAGGTTGGCCGCGTGCTGACGCACTGCCTCCTTTTGCTCTTGCCAGCCTCCCCACATGTATTTGCTGGGATGCCCGTCTAGCAGGGCCCGAAACTGGTTGGTGGCATCCACTACGTGGCGGGGGCAGGGGCCCAGAGAACCGTTGTTGAAGTAGTGCAAACCCTCTGCAAACTGGAACTGGGATTTCACCAAGTTCCAAAATTCTTCTCCGTCGGCGGCATCCAAGTGCTGAGCCAGCTGTGCCTGGCGGGTTTGCCAATGGCTGCGATCCGCAGTCTGAAGTAAGGGGAAGCCAGCGAGGGCGAGGGTGCTTTTCTTCAACCAGTCACGTCGGGAGGTCATAGGTTTCTAGGTTTTTGCGTGCTTTTAAAGATCGGGAATGCACAGGATATTTCCAGGTTATTCCCCGACACGGATCAGGGTGGAAGGACCAATGGCATGATCCTTCGGCTAGAGGATGATGGAAGGAGGATTTTCTAATGAGCGGCCGGTTGGGCGCTTTTGATGAAATTTAAACCCAGTAGGCGAACGGCTCTTGACTAGGAGGTACTGAGGCTCTGGGTGCTGCCATTCATTTCATCCGAAACCAAAAGAAAGGGGCCACTCAAACGAATGAGTGGCCCCGGAATATAGAATTGGTGGTTTATGCGGTTAGACGGAGGCTTCCTTTTTGGCTTGCTCCCGCTCTATACGTTCGGTGATATCGATGATGATTCCATCAATGAAAGTGATGCGGTCGGCACCATCGTACACGCCTTTTCCTTTTTCTTCTACCCAGATCACAGAACCGTCCCGTCTGATCATTCGGTACTCTATGTTCCACTTCTCCATGTTGGCCAGAGCCACTTCGGTTTCCTGGCTTACCCGGCCCAGGTCGTCCGGGTGGATGATCTCGCCGAAGCTCTTGTTCTTCTCCAGGAAGACGCTTTGGTGATAGCCGGTCACCATTTCTACGTTTTCGCTCAGGTAGACTTTGGTCCAGACTTCGTCGTTTTTGCTGCGATAGATGACGCCTTCCACGTTCTCGATTAGCGAAACGAACATATCTCGCTGTTCGCTGGCTTCGCGCATTTGTCGGTGGATTTCCTCCTGGGTAGCTTCCAGCTCTTCGGCATTCTGGCGCATTTCCTCCTCCTGGGCACGCAGCTGTTCGGTGGCCATTTGTGAGTCCTCCAGCAGGCGGGTAGTCTCCTGATTGATCTTGACGGAGGCAATGGCGGCAGCAATGTTTTCGCTCACCTTTTCAAAGAAATCGATCTCGTGCTCTTCCAATTCGCGGAAGGAGGCAATCTCGATTACCCCGTAGATCTCCTCGTTGCTCATCATGGGCATGATGGCCAAGTAGGAGGGAGTGGCATCTCCCAGGCCAGAGGATACCTCGGTGTAGTCCTGAGGAATTTCCTTAAGAATGATTTTTTCGCGTTCCCGATACGACTGCCCGGCCAGTCCTTGCCCAGGACGAATGGTCCAGTTCAGGAATTTCTTACGGTCGTAGGCGTAAAGGCCGCGCATTTCCAGCGTGACATCGTCAGGGTCAGAATTGTTGACGATGAAGATGCCGCCTTGGGTGGCTTCCAGGTAGTGTACCAAATGGCGGATGACGTGGTCGCACAGCTCATCCAAGTCCTTGTTGTGGGTACGCATGATGTCCGAGAACTGCGCAATACCCTCGTTGAACCAACGCCGTTTCTTGTTCTCTTCAGCCACCTGTAGGAGGCTCTCGCGCATATCGGCAAGCGATGCACCTAAGGCCCCTTGGTTATTGAACACGGTGATGTCGCTTTCAAAATTGCCCTTACCTACCTGCCCGGCAAAGTCAGTGATTTGGCGCAGGTTGTCTACCAGCTCAGACAAGCTTCTGATAATGGTATTGAGTTCGTCCTTGCTATGCGGAATGGCCTCAGGCAGCTGTCCGTTGGCAATCTCGCGGATGTGATATTTTAGATTCCGAATTTTGTGGAGGATGCGGGTAATGATGACTGAGCCGAGTATAGCCGCTAGCAGAATGGCCACCATGAAGGAGCCCCATGAAATTCGATTCATCCGCCGGATCAGCAGATCTCCTTCGGATGCCTTGCTGTTCTTGT
>JBCBHI010000681.1:0-3504 GCA_038525885.1 Bacteroidota bacterium | reverse complement strand
ACCATCTTTGATACCCTGCGCAAGATGGAAGAGGAGCGGATAGCGGCAGAGGAGGCGAAGAAAGCCAAGGAGGCTGCCGCTGCGGCAGGGGGCTCCATGGATGATGATGAGGACGGTCCTAAGTACGTATACTTGATTTGTGATCAGCGGGACGAGGCTGAGATTGATAATCTATACAACTACCTCTATGATCAGGGGTTTGAGGTTATTCTGCCCGTTTTTGAAGGAGATGAGACTCAGATTAGGGAAGATCACATCGAGAATCTTAAATTGTGTGACTCAGTAGTAATTTATTACGGCCATGCCAATGATTTGTGGATGCGGGCGAAATCCCGTGAGCTGCTAAAAGCAAAAGGGTACGGCCGAACGAAACCTATATTATCAAAAGCAATCTACCTGGCTGGACCGGAAACTCCTTCAAAAAAGCGATTCCGATCGCACGATTCCCTGGTGATCAACGGAATGAACGGAGTACTGGAAGACAGTGATTGGGCGGATTTCATAAGAGAAACGCAAGGCTAATCATGGTAGGCGAAGACGTACGATTCAATCCCTTTCCAGGCCTGCGGCCTTTTGAGGAGGATGAAGACTATCTGTTTTTTGGACGAGAAAAGCAGATTGATGAACTGCTAACCAAACTCAGAACTACTCGTTTTTTGGCCGTGGTCGGCACGAGTGGTAGTGGTAAGTCCTCTTTGGTAAAGTGTGGCTTGTTGCCAGGCCTGTATGGTGGTTTTATGGCGGGTACCAGCAGTAGCTGGCGGATTGCCACCTTCCGCCCGGGCAGTTCTCCCATGCTCAATTTGGCAGAGGCCTTGGCCATGCCCAATGTGCTGTATGACCACCTGGACCCTGAGGATAGCGATTCTATTCAGATGCATACCGCCATGCTGGCTGCTACCCTCAACCGCAGCAAGCGGGGTATTGTGGATGCCGTGGCAGAAGCCAGGCTGCCGGCCGATGAAAATTTACTCTTGGTGGTGGATCAGTTTGAAGAACTGTTTCGTTTCAACCGGGAAGAACGCAGCCAGGCAAACGAAGAGCGCAAATCTCATGCTTTCGTCAAACTACTGCTAGACGCTGCGGAACAGCGTGAACAGAATATCTTCATCGTGATTACCATGCGGTCCGATTTTTTGGGGGACTGTACTCAGTTTAGAGGCCTACCCGAGGCGATCAATGATGGACAGTACCTCATTCCCCGGATGACCCGGGAGGAAATGAAAGATGCCATAACGGGCCCCGTAGCGGTGGGGGGTAGTGATATTTCTACTATCCTGCTGACTCGCCTATTGAACGACGTGGGCGACCGGATGGACCAATTGCCAGTACTGCAACATGCCCTGATGCGGACTTGGGAGAAATGGGAGCATGATCATGAAGACGATGAGGGGCTGGACCTAAGGCACTATGAAGCCATAGGTACCATGGAAGAGGCCTTGAGCCAGCATGCCGATGAGATATACGATGAACTGAAGTCGGATGCGCTACGGGCCGACTGTGAGCTTATTTTTAAAGCGATTACCGAGAAAAGTGAGGGTGGTAGAGGTATTCGTAGGCCAACACGGATTTCCGAGCTGGTAGAAATCACTGGCGTTTCCATTAAGAATATTGTCAAAATAGCCGACGCCTTTCGGCAGCACGGGCGTAGGTTTCTGATGCCCCCGCCTGACGAGCCTTTGTATGAGGATACCATTCTGGATATATCTCACGAGAGCCTCATGCGGGTTTGGCGCCGCTGTATTGCTTGGGTAGACGAAGAGATGATAAGCTCTGAGCGCTACCGAGATTTGGCGGAACGGGCCGAAAAATGGCATAGCTACGGCCAAGTGGGATTTCTGCAAGACCCTGAGCTACAGCTGATGATAAACTGGCGGGAGAGTACCAACCCTACAGAGGCTTGGGCACGTCGGTTTAGAGAATTGCAGTTTGAAACGGCGATGGTTTACCTACGGGTGAGTGAGGAACGCCGGGCGCAATTAAGAGAAAGAGAAAGACGCGAACGGAGACGAAAACTCATATTGGCCTCGCTGTTTGCAGTCATATTAGCCATCTTCTCGGTGATCAGCATTAGCCTGTATTTCAAAGCTCACCGGGATCATTTGCGGGCAGAAGCTGCCAACCGAGACCTGGAAGTGGCTAGGAACGAAGCGGTACAAAGTGCCCAGCAGGCAGAAGAAGAAAAGGACCGTGCGGATGCGGAGGCCCAGAAGGCCGAGGAACAACGCCTACTGGCGGTAGCCAGAGAACGTGATGCTCGGGCCGCGGAGTTGGAGGCGAAGGGTCAACGCGCCCAAGCCATTCTGGAACGCCAAAAGGCGGACTCGCTTCGTGTGAAAGCAGATAGCCTGCGAGATCAGGCGGATTTGGCAAAAAGACGGGCTGAGTTCAGTGCCATGCGTTCAGAAATTGCTGAACGAGTAGCTAATAGTGAACTAGAGAAAACGTTGCGACAGCAGAAGCTTTCGGAAGCGTCTAGTAGCGGAGGAGATGCCAATCGTTTGCTTAACGAAGGGAAAACGGAGGAAGGCGCGCTGCTTGCCCTAGTAGCCTATGATTCTAACCAGGCCTACGAAGGCCCTGAACTCAATGAAGATATCTATCCGGCACTGGACCGGGCATGGCGTGAGATGTCTAGCACAGACGTGTATGAGTTTGTGATGTCCAGCTATGATGTACGCGTAGTGTCTTACAATGACCCAAGAGAGTACCTGGCGAGCGCAGATAACGGGGGCATGGTGCAGATGCATACCCTGGGAAATGAAATGATAGAGCGCAGCCGGGTCATTATTGGGGAACCAGTACGTTCTATGACTTGGGCGCCCGACGGTGGGCAATTGTTTGTAGGCCTGCGCAATGGGCAGATATTATCCATCACCACCCCAGCGCTAGAGCAAAACAAAGAAATCGACCTTTCTCGCAGAGTAAGGCAAACTGCCACTGCCAGCTCCCCGGTGATTGGTTTGACAACCATAAAAATTGATGGGCAAGCCTACCTGATTTCCTTGAGAAACAAGCAGTTGAATTTCCATAATCTGGCAGACCCCAGTATATCGATTGGTAGTTGGGTGCCTGATTCGGGGAATCCCGATTTTAAATCACTGGCGGTTTACGAAGGGAAGATTTACATAGGGGACGGGCCGGCCTTACAGAGATTGGTCCCTAGCGTATCCCCTGACGGTGGAGTGACTCTAGAGCAGGATGGATCTTTGATCATTGATGAAGACCAACTAGAGATCACGCAATTATCTCTGCAAAATGGTCACTTGGCTATTGGGGCCAATACCGGTACCATTTGGCTCATTTCGGAGGATGAGCTGGATAGTCAGAATCCTACGCCACAGTCCTTTACCTCAAGCCGTTACCGTTTTCACCAAGCACCCATTACCTCTGGTTTCACCCCCTCTTCCTCAGACCAGTATTCCTGTGGCCACAGACGTACGGTCTGATCCAGACTGGTTGATAGCAGCTGGTCTTGCTTGGGGCTGAATTCTAAACTGGTAA
>JBCBHI010000680.1:0-3507 GCA_038525885.1 Bacteroidota bacterium | reverse complement strand
CTTGGATGTCGGGCCGACATCCAAGACCAGCCTTCGGCAGGCGTATATAGGGGTAGTTCCGGCTGGTGATCCAGTGGTGCATAGGGCACCCAAAGCCACCATTGCTTTCCTTGGTCTGTATGTAGCAAAACCTGGTTTACCAAAGCAGCGAAATCCTGGTGGTGCTTTTTCACTTCCCGTAACCGAACATCATACGCGGCGGTATCCTGCTCAATGGACATCACAGGGTAGCCGTTCACCCCAAAATAGAAAAGGAAAAAAGCACCGAAGAAGAAGAGTAATAGCAGAAAGGGATCTAACCTGCCCTGATAGATAGCCAAGGCAGCAAAGGCCAATAGGGCTCCCCCACCTATGACGGGTAGCAGCGGACGCCGATGCTGAAAGGTGACTTGCCTCACTTGCGAAAGCATGATTTTTTCTTCCAATCCCCCTTTCATGATGCCTAGTCTACGGTGGGAAAGCCAGACCTGGCGGCCTGGCTGGTCCTCAGAATTTACAAATACCTGACCGATGGCTTTCTCTTGTGTAGAAAAGGAGGGTTGGGGTTGGTCACTCATGGGTTCTTACCTGGGGTCTTATCAAGCATACGAAGCATAGAAACATCGGCTACTTCTTTTCGAATCTGATCGGCCGAAACCCAAGCTAAGGCATTGGATTCTTCCGATACCTCCCAGGCTTCCTCATCATCAGCTTCAATTAAGAACCGAACATCCAGGTGTAAATGTTCCGCATCCTGTTTTCTGGCCGGAATAGTATGAATATCCAGATCAAAAACCGCGGTGGAAACTAGCCGTATAGAGGACAAACCACTCTCTTCGGCGGCTTCGCGCATAGCAGCCACTTGCAGCGTGGCATCTTCCTCTATATGCCCCCCTAGTTGCAGCCAGCGGTTTAGCTTAGCATGATGGGTGAGCAGAAACCGGGTTCGGTCAGGATTCACAATCCAGGCAGAGGCCGTCAGGTGCCCTTCCACCGTGGTACGCCGATGGAAATCTTCCGGATATTTCCTCACAAAGGCCATTATGTCCTGTTGGAATTGAGCATCCTCAGGATGGCTTGGTTGGTAGGCTTCTAGTAGCGCTAGAGTATCAGCAAACTCCATATCTTTTCTTTCCAAATCAGCTTTTGAGCGGAAACAAACCTAGCATATTAAGTCTACATTAGACAACGAAACCTAAATGACAATTCTGTCACTAGAACCCGTACAATAGTATACTTGTCTCAAAGAGTCTGTGTAATTTCAGAGTTGGAAATGGAATTCAACACTCTCATTGATCGGCTTTCAGACCGACTCATACAACCCCTGCCAGGCCTGGATGCGCATCAGCGCATGGTACCTCCTGAGTACCGCAACGGTCGTTTTGCTTACCCTGATGAGAAGGAGGGTAAACAGAGTGGTGTGCTCGTACTACTTTACGAAAAAGAAGGTCAGGTACATCTCCCCCTTATTCAGCGGCCTGTGTATGAAAAAGGAGCGCATAGCGGGCAGGTATCCTTCCCTGGCGGCAAAGTGGAACCCCAGGACGCCAACCTCACTGAAACTGCCTTGCGCGAAGCACAAGAAGAAGTGGGGGTATTGCCCAATAGCGTGACCGTCATTGGCTCCTTGTCCAAGCTGTACATCCAACCCAGCGGGTTTTGGGTGCTACCTACTGTAGGGTACGCTGCCGCCCCTCCTTCCTTTGTCCCTGATCAGTACGAAGTAGACGAAGTACTGGAAACCACCCTGGAGCACCTTAGTCATCCTACTACGCTCAAGGAGGTAGAACCCCGGCCCAATATGCCCAAGTTCCCCTACTTTGACGTAGACGGGCGGGTAGTGTGGGGAGCCACCGCTATGATGCTCGCTGAGCTTATGCATTTATATCAAGAAATCCGCTGAACGGCTTTTTCTGGCTTCCTCCCTTTCGTTTATTAGAGGGTTATTACAAAACCACTAGAACAAGAGACTGTTATGAACGGGTACTTTTTCCGGCTTCTATTCATCGGAGGCATGTTATTATTGAGTATCAGCACCAATCTTTTGGCTCAGGATTTTAAAGTCACACATTTTGATCAATGGCAAGGTGACCCATCTACTTTACAAACTCAACTCATTACTTCAGGTGAGATAAATGCTTTCACCAGCAAGGGAGCCAATTTCCTGATTGATATTCCTGCCACTGAGTTGGGTGGTTCTGATATAGCTCAGTTCTGGATAAAAAATAACGAGGACTCAGTCGTCATAAACTCATTTGAACCTTTTGTAGTAGAAGGGCTTCCTTCTACCGGAGAGTCAACCCTAGAATTTGTCGCCCTAAACCTTCAAGGAGATACCTTAAGCATTATCGGGAAAAAAGTAGCCTCCCTAAAGATTCATCACTTTCCCAAGCCACCATTGATCGGGAAGGATACCGTGGTGTTTGGCATCCTAATGGTCATTCTTGCTTTTGTCTTTTTCACCTCCTCTAAAACCACCGGATTCTGGAAGAAATTCTATACATATGTCCCTGCAATTTTGGTATGTTATTTTCTCCCTGGAGTACTCAACTCGGCCAATATTATTAATGGAGACATCTCTAATCTTTATTACGTATCCTCCAGATATCTATTACCGGCATCCCTCGTACTGTTTACCATCAGTATCGATCTTAAGGAAATCAGAAGACTAGGAAGCAAAGCTGTCATTATGTTTTTCACGGGCACAATAGGCATCATGCTGGGTGGTCCACTTGCAGTCCTAATTGTAGGATTATTCGCCCCTGACATTGTAGGGGGTGATGTATGGCGCGGCCTTGCTACTATAGCGGGTAGCTGGATTGGAGGAGGGGCCAACCAGACTGCAATGAAGGAAGTTTTTGAGGCCAGTGGAAGTCTATTTAGCAAAACCGTTGCCGTGGACATTATTGTTGCGAACATTTGGATGGGCTTTCTCCTCTATTTCGCAGGAAGATCTAAACAGGTGGATAAACGGTTCAAAGCAGATGCCTCGGCCATTGAAGAGGTAAAGGAAAAGATTGAAACGTACCAAGCCAGTGTTTCTAAAATTCCCAAGCTAAAGGATACCATGGTACTGCTTGGAATAGCCTTTGCCTATGTGTCTCTCGCGCATTTCCTGGCCGATCTCATTGCCCCTTGGATAAGAGGAAATTTCCCTAGTCTTCATAGCCGCTTCAGCCTAGGCTCTTCCTTTTTCTGGCTTGTAGTGCTGGTCACCACCTTTGGCTTATTGACTTCCTTCAATAGCAAAGCTCGGGCCTTGGAAGGAGTCGGAGCTTCTCGCATGGCGAGTGTTCTGCTTTATATTTTGGTGGCATCAGTAGGCACCCACATGAATCTACTAGCCATTTTCGAAAACCCAGGACTCTTCTTGGTGGGCCTAATTTGGATCGCAATTCATGCAGGGTTACTTCTAGGTGTAGCTCGAATTATTAAAGCTCCCTTCTTCTTTGTAGCTGTAGGTAGCCAAGCCAATGTGGGAGGTGCTGCTAGTGCCCCTGTAGTAGCGGCGGCGTTTCATCCCAGTCT
>JBCBHI010000679.1:0-3508 GCA_038525885.1 Bacteroidota bacterium | reverse complement strand
GAAACAGATATCTTGTTAAGCCTAGGGCGCGCGCCCAATGCCAATAAGATATCTGTTTCCAAAATCAAAGATGGAACGCCTTCGGAAGGATCCATCCAGCATGGTTTGTTCAGGTCGGGTGTTCTTTTTTGGTTATTGAGTTAGGGTGAACGAAAGCTTAGCCGTATCATATGCATATAACTCTTCTCCTCTCATGCGAAACGCTTTTCAAGTTCTTGTTCTAGTAGCGGGCATTTTACTATTGAGTTTCGGTTGCAACCGGAACACGGTGGTGCCAGACACCTACCAACGGACCACTTTGGAGTACAAGACCTTGCCGGGAGTAGACGCAGACCTGCTTAGCCTGGATGTTTACCATTTTGCAGAGAATGCAGATGGACCGCGGCCCATAGTAGTATGGGTACACGGTGGAGCCTGGGCTATAGGAGATAAAGCCTCCCAGCTTACCAACAAGCTTTCCCTGTTTAGTGAGTTGGGCTACCTCACCGTGAGTGTGAACTACAGGTTGAGCCCAGAACCGATGGAGCTAGATAACCCGGACCGCATCAAGTTTCCAGACCATAATGAGGACGTGGCGGATGCGGTTCAGTGGATTATCCAGAACATAGCTGAGTATGGAGGTGATCCTGATCGGCTGGTGCTGTTAGGGCATAGTGCAGGGGCGCATTTGGTGGCCCTTACGGGTACTAGCCCCGCTTTCTTACCCGCTAGGGAGATCCCGATTACAGCCTTACGTGGAGTAGCTTGTTTGGATACCCAAGGCTACGATGTGTATTCGCAGCGGGATAATGACTTCTACGAAAATGCCTTTGGTGCCGACTCTGCTACCCTGCAAGAGGCATCCCCGATGACCCATGTGCAGCCAGGTATTACTTACCCCAAGTTCTTCATCGCTAAACGAGGCAATCAAGAGCGCCTGGCCCTTGCCAATGCCTTTATCGATCGGTTAGAATCGGTAGGGGCCGTTGTCTCAGAAGTGGATGGTAGTGAATACAGTCACGCAGGGATCAACGATGCCGTAGGAGATCCTGATGATACCGTAGTTACCCCAGCTTTGGTGGCCTTTTTGGCGGATAGTTTTGAATAGCCCCTGGATTCCTGAGATCTAATGGCATTTGAACCCTAAGCCACGATTCTCTTCTGAAAGAGGTGAACTTTCGGCTTAGCTTTTTAGTAATGTGCCTGGCTACTATTCCACTGTTTCCAGGGCCAAGATATCTGCCAAACTTACCACCATAGCAAATTCATCTTTGAGGCTGGCAATCGCCAAGTCATGTACTACCTGCGCAGGGTAAGTTTCTCCAGTATGCCCCACCTTATCATAGGTAGCTGTGGCATCATGTACCAGGATGGTATCAAAGCCTAAGTTGGCGGCCATTCTGGTAGTGGTACTTACACAGTGGTCAGTGGTGAGCCCGGCAATTACTACTTGGGTAATGTCCGCCCCACGGAGTTGCTTTTCCAGATCCGTACCAATGAAACCGCTGTTGACACTCTTTTGTACAATGGGTTCACCGCCGATGGGTTTCACCACTTCTTGAAAGTTGTGCAAGGGTTGGCCCGGTCTCAAGGGCGAATTGTTTTCTGTAGAGCAATGCTGAATGTGAAAAATGGGCCAATCCTGTGCTCGCCAATGTGCCAAAAGTTTGCCGGCATTGGCTTCTGCTTCAGGATTGTTTCGGGTACCACCATAGTAATCTTGGTGTAGGCTTAGCCCTTCCTGGATGTCTACCAGAAGCAAGGCTGGGGAGTCTTCGAGAATTTGGGACATGAGGATGTGCAATCGTCTTTACGCTAAATAACGAAAATTGTACCCACATTTAGTATCTCAGACCTGACAGACTATTTCGGATAGCGCAATTTGAAATACAAAATGGTGCCTGAAAACAGGAGGGTAACTCCGTTTGCCAGAATGATGGGCCAGTTGGCTAGCCAGATGCCGTACACCAGCCATAAGGCCACCCCAATCACCAACATGCTGAACATCCCTAAGGAAAGATCATGCGCAGAACGGCTCCGCCAGGTTTTGATCACCTGGGGGAGAAAGGATAGGGTAGTAAGGAAGGCGGCCACCATCCCGATACCTTCACGTAGGGTAGATTCCTCCATAGGCCTTATAGAAATTCATTGGCTACATCCTCCCAGTTGTTCAGCCGGGTGTAGTCGGTAATTCCCAAATTGTGGTGTGCAGTATACAAATACCCTTTGCCTGGGAAGGGTTCCAGGTTCTTGGTACGGTCGTCAATCATGATGTCTCCATATACCACTGCCTTACTGCCCGTAAGGGCTATCTGGTGCCAGGTGAGAAAGGGGAAGTGCACCCCTAGCCAATCGTATTTTTCTTGCAGTGAGTTGGGGAACTCCATCGCAGCCGACACAATGAACACTTCGTACTTTTCATTGAGCTCACGCATTACCGGCACGGCATTGGGGAAAACGGGCAAGTCTAGGAAGAATCCTTTCCGGTGTAGGATACCGGTCAGAGATTTGCGGTAGCCATCAGGATAGCCCATCCACAATCCTTCACCCTGTATGGCCTCCTCGTTAGGTTTCAGTCCGGTCTCAGCTTCCATCACCCGTACCAGCTTGGCAATGGTGTCCGCCATTACCTCATCCATATCAATGATCATGCGTTGCTTCATGGCCGGAAGTTAGGCAATTGGGCCGGGAAACGGGGAGCTATCAAGGCAATCGATTGTGGTACTCAGAAGGCGATATTTTGAAGAATCTAGCCACTCAAAAAATTGCTGTTGGGCGGGTCTTTTCTATTGAGAACTAGAGAAAACTGTCGGGTGTGAAATACTTAGTGAAACACCCCAAACAATTGGAGGATTTAAGAGATTAATTGCAAGGAAAAGGTAGCTGCATCCCAGCTAAATATAGTGGCCATCATGAGCACTAATGCTGGGGAGTTGCTACCTTGTTTTGATAACTAATAGTCCTTGCTATGGCGATCCGAATTGTCCGTTTATCCTCTCCTCATCCAATTAGCAGGAATCGGATTCTTTTCCTTGGAATTGTATCTGCAAGAAACCCAAAAACGGACGTTGCAAGAGGAGTTGGTGGAACTCAGCAAAGCTAAATATGGCCTGTTCAGTGTAGATGAATGGAAGGCCATCATCTCCGAATTGGTGATCAAGAAAGTAGGAGAGTTTCAGGTAGAGGATACGGATGAGGATCTACTACGTAGTAAAGTGAGTGACTTTTTGGTGACTGCGATTGATACTTTTGAAGAGAAATATAAGAAGGAGAACGATAAGAAATCATTAGGATTTCTGGTTAATGTGGGTGCCGATGTCTTCGACATTTGGGGTGAGCTGAAAAACCAGATTCCCCTCTTTACCGAGCATATTATTGGCTTGATAGAAGCACCTGAAAATCAGGCTGATTTGCAAGGCTTCGTGCTACAGCAGCTAGATTCCTATGTAGACGAAACCACCGTGGACGTGGACTACGGTTTGCGTGATAGCATTGTGTCCAAATACAACCAGGAAAAGGGTTTTCCTGG
>JBCBHI010000678.1:0-3512 GCA_038525885.1 Bacteroidota bacterium | reverse complement strand
AGATCATCATGGCCCGGTGGTCAGGCAGATGATAGATTTCATTATCATGATTGGAATATACCTTCTCCTTGGTTTGTGTAGCCAACTCCATACCGTGCCCTATTCTCTCCAAAAAGGTAAGGGTTTTCGCCAATCAGGGCACCATACATGTTAAGTTATTATTTCCGAAATATCTTCTTTTTGACAGTGGACGACTTTGGAATGCAAAGGGGGATTGTTTTACGCTACAGCTTGGGCGGATTCCCATGACCGGGTATCCCTAGCCTAAGCTAGGCTGTTGCCCTTCACTGAATTGTCAATGGGCCTTATTCGGGAGAGGCTATTCTTTCCATTCTGCTATTGGGGAGCTTATTTTGCTGACTAAGCCTATGCTACAATTATTGAAGGTGATTTTGCTTTGGGGGCTGTTTGGTCTGCTCTCTTGCCATACAGGGCCTGCTACTCAACAACCCGATTTACCCGATAACCTTATGTTCTTACCAGATCCTTATGCTTTCGAGGGAGGCTTTCCTAACACTATTCTTCATCGAGGAGTATTCTCTCTTGATCAGACTACCTATTACTTCACCTTGTCTCAGCAGGATTTTACCCAATTTCACGTTTGGCAAACTGCCAGGACGGATACCGGATGGAGTGCCCCGGTGAAGGCCTTTTTCAACAGTGCTGCCGATGATCACGGCATGAGTTTTTCGGCCGATGGCAATACCCTCGTATTTAGCTCTACTCGTCCGATAGGGAAGGAAGAGGAGCCTGGTACCTGGCATCTTTGGCAGTGCTCCCGAAAGGCTTCAGGATGGTCCGAACCCGAATATCTCCACATCCCGGGTTTGGCAGGCAAGCTGCTTTCGCATCCTACCTTGTTGCCGGACCGCAGCCTGATCTTCCACAGCAGTGAGCCAGATTATTCTCAGATGGCCCTCTACCTAGCTGCCTGGCGTGAGGAAGCTTACCAACCTGCTCAGCTACTGAGTTGGCCAGGATTCGATTCCGTGGCCATGTGTACGCCGTATGTATCTACGGACGGGCAGTATTTGGTCTTTGCCACGGTGGGCGAACCCTTACTACTGCACGTAAGTAAACGCCAGCCGGATGGGCAATGGGGGACTCCACTTGCACTGCCGGATAGCCTCCAGCGCGGCAGTCAGGGCAATCCCTACCTCACTCCCGATGGTAAGTACCTGCTCTACGCCCGCCAAACTGATAGTGGACCCGCTTGGGAGATTGCCAGCGTGGCGAAGCAATCCTTACCGCTGCCGAAGTAACGGTTAGGAGACGCTGATTCTGTTCATTGTAAAGGCCCTACAAGAATCTAACTAGAGTTTTAAGTCCGATCCTTGCAGGGCCATACGCAGTAGGGTTTACCCGTCGGTCACCCTTATTGGAGAATAATCCGCTTGTCCCACTGCTCTTTTCCCTGGGTTGCCTTGAGTAAGTACAGCCCTCTTGGGTAGTCTTTTACTTCCACAGAAACCTGGCCCTGGGCTTGACCTTTCCAGACCGTTTGCCCCTGCAAGTTAGTGATGGCAATCTGCCAACTAGCGTCCTCGGAGCCTTTAGGTAGCTGAACGCTGAGGACATCGGTTGCCGGGTTGGGGTATACCATACCTTCCATTTCCGCAGAGAAAACCGACTCATTGTCCATGCGATAGTTCGCATTGGGTTGGGCAATTTTGTGCATCGCGTACAAGTTCAAAGCCGCACTCGACAGAGGTAATCCACAGCGCAGGTGCATCATTACCTGATCTGGCTGCCCAGCTATGGGCTTCACTCTGAAATAGTCGGTAACGCAGCCAGATTGGTATAATGGGGTAAGGAAGAACATCCCGCTGTTTTGATTGTAGTACCGTCTCGCAAACTGATTGGCGCCGTTCAGGTCAGCCGTTTGCATGCGGCCCGCACCCGGTCCCCGGTCAAACATGAGCAGTTCTGACTTGCCATCCAAGTTATCCACATCGCCCGTGATGAGTTTGTCCTGATTGCTGAAAGGCAAGGCCCAACCGGCGAGTGGGCCACCACTGGTGCTGGTTTTCCAGGTCCAACCGTTATTGAAGGAGAACCAAGTGGCCCAAGAGGCCAGACCCAGGAGGTCGTCCCGGCCATCGTTGTCAAAATCGCCTACTCGGAGGTTGCTTTTATAGGGAAACAGTCCTCCACTTTTGGTGGGGTCTCCATCGTCGGACCATCCCCAGTTCCATTGTCCACCGTCAAAGTTGAACATCGTCATCCAGCTCGCAACCCCAAACAGTTCATCCTTACTATCCCCGTCAAAGTCGCCTACTTTTACGTTGTAGCGGTAGGGATACAGGCCGCCGCTGGCGTTAGGATCTCCGTAGTCGGACCAACCCCAGTTCCATTGCCCATTGTCAAAGTGGAACATGGTCATCCAGCTAGCAATCCCTAGTACTTCGTCCTTTCCGTCCCCATCAAAATCACCTACTTCCAGGCGGTTCCGGTACGGATATATGGCTTGGTTCGTGCTGCCACCATTGGTCCAAAGCGTTACCCAGTTGCCATTGCGGTATTCCAGCATGTCCATTACAGATCCGGTTACCTGTAGCATCTCGTCATCTCCATCCCCATTGAAGTCACCCACGTAGATTTTTCCATCTTGATTGCTTAGGTCGGTCTGAGGATTGCCCACACTGGTCCAGGAATCCGTAAACCCACAGTTTTTTACGGTTAAGAACCTGGTTTTGGAGTCGTAGGGGGTGCCCACAGCTATCTTTACCCGCCAGCGTGTATCTGGGTCTATCGTTACGTTCCAGAGTATCGCGGCTGCCAACCGCAGATCTAGGTTGGCTGGAGCTTGCCCACTAAACCAACGGGTGTATTCCGTACCCACCCCGCTCCAGTTGCCATCGGCTGCTTGCAGACTGAGGAACCAGCTGGTTTCGCAGTCGGAACTACTAGCGTCTACAATGATGGGGTCAAATTCGCATACCGAGACCTGATTGGAGAAGTTGTTGTTGATCGATAGGTTGGCCGATGCATTTTCTGGCATCGTGACGGTGATTTCGTCACTGCAGATGTCAAATACATCTACGTACCACCATAGTAAGAACTTCTTCTTTCCCTTCAGGCGTACTTTATAAGTTCCTGTACTGATGGGAAGTGTTTGAATGTACTCTACCCAAGGGCATCCGCCATAGCTAGGGTCGCACTCTAATTCTTGAGTGGCCGTATGAATAGCCACGCCATCCTTGTACACTGTCCATTCGTACTTGCCCTTGCCTATAATTGGTGATGTATACAGGCCGTTGAATAGAAGCTGAGTAGGAATATTATTGCTGCAAGCAATGGTAGTATCGCTAAACTTGCCGTCAATGTTGAAGCTCAAAAACTGATCGCCAGTATTACAGCCACTGCTCGTTTTGGCTAGCTGCATATCGACGATGAAGATGCCTGCTCCGGAGGCACCGTCAGCTGCCATCGTTTTCCAACCGATACGAGTGGGTCCCGACCGCTTGGCCTGAAAACGCCGCTCTATCCTTACCCACTTGCCCATGCTGAGG
>JBCBHI010000677.1:0-3519 GCA_038525885.1 Bacteroidota bacterium | reverse complement strand
CGCCTGGCTCAGAGTACGCTCGTCAAACAAAATCATCAATCCACCCTCCCAAGGAGAGGAGCTACCTTGACCAATCTCTTCTTCCACCATGAAGAAATGCCCTGGAAAGGTAATGTTAGGGGTTTCAAAAGTGGCTATGTGAATGGGCTCAGAGAATAGATAATTTACCAGCTCCCACAAGGTACCATTAGGGTAATTCCGGATATCGAAAATCAACACGTCCATCCGGTTGAACTCATTGAACATATTGGGAATCTGAGACCTCTCCAGCAACCCCATATCTACTCTCCCAATCCGACAGCCATTTACCGTCTCAATCCAGTAGGGTTCATTTTCAGCACCTAGCAAGTAGTCAGTGTAGGTTCCAGAACGCTCTAGTTCCACCGTATATTCGCGAGTACCATCAAAAAGTGTCGCCTCAAAACTGCCAGGGTCTCCCCTAAAAATCATTTCTCCAATAATACTGAGTTTGGTTACTTCATTGGAGCCATTGGCATAGGGCCACAATTCCTCAACCCACTCTTCTACCTTTTTCCCGTCGATGGAAAGAATAAAGTCCCCGACCGATACCGAGCCTAGGTTTAGAATCGTCTTGGTGACTATCAGTTTATCTTCAATGAAACGCGCCAAAAAGGGCGGATACGAAACCCCTCTCCAGTTCCAATAGGGGGTGCTATTGAAGAAGCTATGGGTATCATCTATTCGGTTCACCAGGCGGAGCATAGATAGGTGGTATTCTTGGCCATTGTATGCCCCTAGCACCTCAGGAATAGACCGCTCCAAGGATGACTCCCAATCCAGATCCATCAAATCTTTGTAGGGAAAAAAGTAATGGATGATATTCCAAAACCGAGCAATTGCCAATAGACGCAAAGGCTCATCCGGATACTCTTCCCCACCCGAATAGGCCACGTCCGCATCAAAACTAGGTGGGCCTCCCTCCCATTGCCTTATTACCTTCACATGCGACCGATAGGTGGCTTGCTCCCATACTCTCTCTAGGTAATCCTTCACTTCTTCCGAAAACAAGGGGTCCTGCATCCAAGAAAGGTCCAGATTGTTATTTAGGCTATCGGGTGCAGTAGGCCGATCGAGGTCCGACTCAGGCACCTCACCCACTTCATTCAGCATATCCATTAGTACAGCATTGAAATCTGCATCAGTTTCAGCTCTTTTCAATGCTGGCTGGTGGCTAATCAAGGTTTGATCCCAATTATGAGAACCATCCGCCACTTTGGGATGAAAGTATTTTACATGCCCCCAAAGCCGAACTAAAAGGGTTACGCGTTCATGATATACACTATCTGGCACTTGGGCTAGGGTAGAAACTAGGGTAGAGCCCAATAGGAGAGCTAGCAGAAGGCAAAAGCGGGTGATTTTGGAGAGAAGGTGGGTCATGGTGAGTTGATTGAAGTCTAACCTATGGTAGTGAATAACCCCCGCCTTTTCAATAGATTTTTAAGCAATGGTATAGGGTACTCTTTCCTGTACCAAATCTGATCTAAAAGGACATGACCTTACTTGTTCTGCCGAATCTCTTTTGACCAGCATTTATTGACCAAACAGGATTCAGGGATAGTAGGTGATAATCCAAAATGAAAAGACCACTCTCCCAGTAAGGAAGAGTGGTCTCCAGAGAGGAATATCTCCTTGGACCTTATAACTCCCGGTAAGCCAAAATACCTCCCAGGGTGTTACGAACCTTAGTAAAGCCATTTTGGCTCATAAAGGCCTTGGCATTACCCGAACGAGCACCAGAACGGCAATGCAAAACTATTTCTTCGTCTTTCCAAGCCTCAAGCTCGGTCATCTTATTAGGCAGTTCGCCTAGCGGAATATTCTGTGCGCCCAGGTTATCCTCGTCGTATTCCCAAGGCTCGCGTACGTCGATGAAATGGAATTTCTCGCCCTTGTCCAGACGCTCTTTCAGTTCTTTTACAGTAATATCTTCCATGAATCAGTCAATTAATATCAGCTTGCGTGTTTGGGGTTGTCCCGCCTGATTTACCGCACGAAGATAATACATCCCGCGAGGCAAGGAAGCGAGATCAAAACGGTAGCGCTGAGCAGTTATTCTTTCTGGCCTCAACGCAATCAATCTTCCCATGTTATCTACAATCTGAACCGATAATAGGTTTCCTTCAATGTAACATTCATCACGAGCAGGGTTGGGATACAATTTGAGCCATTCCTCTTCATATCCAGGCAAACTCGTTACGGTGGTATCAGGAACGACCCGATCCAATACAGGGCGCAGCATCAGGTTACCCTCCACTAATTCGTTTTGCGTCCACTCTCCTCGTATGTTAGAATACATTCGAGGTCCCGAGTCAGAGCTTTTGTCCAGACCCACCCCAATGAACGAATTGGTTTGCTGCCGCCAGCCTAGGTATACGGTACCTTCCACCACTACAGGCTCTGCTAGCGGATACCGAAAAAAGGCGTTGGTAGTTTCAGACGGACGCAACGTAATGGTGGAGGTACTCAGCAAACTCTCCTCGGCATCATCCAGTGCACTCAGGAGAATTAACTGTATGGTAGGTGTCTGATTATTTCCTTTCACCGCAGGGAAATATGCGTCGATGTGCGTGATAGTATCAGGTTCCCTCACTTCATACTCATATACCACCGATCCACCTACAGTAGCCATGCCCGCGATATATTCGGCCGTACCGTCATCATAGGCGTAATAGTTATCCAAAGTGAATTTGCGAGACAAGGTATCATTGGCGCTCAGTGGATTTCGTGGGTCATACTGGGTGGTACCCTCCACTGGGTCTTCAGATTCTAACAAGGTATCATTCGAAATAAGGCGCACTGAGAGCCGTAGGTTCAGAGCAGAGTCTTGCTGGTTTAGGGCCGTGGCAATAGCATCGCCATCGGGCGCTTGCAGCGCTACATCTATTTGCTCCTGACCAATGAAGTTGCTAAAGTCCTGAATTTCAGCAACCACATCGTCAGTATCATCATTGGTCAAGGTGGCTAACAAGCGAAAAACGAATGGGTTCGATGCACTCAGATTATCTATCCGCGCACTGATGGGGGATACATCTTGACTAGGATCAAAATGGTGCCGGGGCAAGGCAGAGTATTCGCCAAATATAGATCCGGGCGCGCTCACCAAGGTTCGATCCCGAATAATGGGGTCGTTTTCAGTACGCCAAACGTCTAGGTATACGTAGTCAATATGCCATGAATCGAAATTGGCTGTGCGCCGAGCGTAAGAGGTGAAACGAAACTGAAATTGCCCATGCCACAGATCAAAAGGAATCTGGATGCTCTCAAAAGTCCATTCGTTGATAGCAACTTCTACCTCACCAGTAACTGACCAAATCGATTGCCAGATGCCTTCGGCATCTAAAAACTCCAGTCGTAAGCTATCCTCAGCATCGGGCAGTTCTCCGTTCCCCTGTTTCTGCCAGTACCAGCTCAAGTATAGTGAGTTCTGATAATTGGCCTGATCACTGGCATTAGGATAGGTAACTCCAGAGGGAGTAGCCAGGTCAATGGGGCAGCTGG
>JBCBHI010000676.1:0-3522 GCA_038525885.1 Bacteroidota bacterium | reverse complement strand
CCTGTATTCTACCCCCCCTTCTAACTTCTCGCTTCTCACTTCTACATTCTAATTACTCCCCTATGTCCTCATTCCACAGGGTAGGCTTGGCAGCTATAAAGTCCTTCATCAGCTGAATGCACTCCGGGTCATTGATCACCGTTACGTCTACCCCTCGCGAGCGCACGTAGTCCTCCGGCCCTTGAAAGGTCACGTTTTCACCTACCACCACCTTCGGGATGTCATACAGCAAGATGGCCCCACTGCACATATCACAAGGCGATAGCGTAGAATACAAAGTGGCACGTCGGTAGTCCTTCGCCGTTAGGCGCCCGGCATTTTCCAGGCAGTCCATCTCCGCATGCAGCGTGGGGCTGCCCTTTTGCACCCGTTGGTTGTGCCCGCGGCCCACTATTTCACCATCCAGCACCAGTACCGAACCTATCGGAATACCTCCGGCTTCCAAGCCTTTTCGTGCCTCAGCCACCGCCGCTTTCATAAAATCATCTTGCGTTGCCATACTCATTTTACCTTAACTACTATGATCAGCAATGATCACCCACTTCCCATTTTTCTTGGCCCAGGTAAGGCTAAAGTGGCCTTCCGCATCATCCATTTCACTGCGGGCCAGGTGCCATTTCCCTATTACCAGGTAGTGCTTATTCTCTAGTGGGATCGTCTCCAGAATAGTAAATTCCAAAGTCCCCATCGTAGCCCGGTCAGGATACCCCTTCTGGTAGTTTTCCAGTGTAGCTTCCCAGCCGTAGGTCACTCCCCGGCTACCGATAAACATCAACTCATCAGACCTCCAGTATCCATCCATAAAAGCCTCCAGATCGCCTTCATTCCAGGCAGAAGTTTGAGCAGACAAGGTGGCCAGGATTTCATCCAGATCAGAATCTCCATAGAAGCCTAAAAAACTGAGCAAAACGTAGAAAAAGGAAGCTTTCATTTGGGTAGTGGTTTGAGTGGTAAAGTAGTAAGAATCGGGTTGGGAGAAAGAAAATGCCCGCAGAAATCTGCTATCCTCTTTGCTGGAAAGCCAAGGAGCCCCCCTTCTCATGCTTAGTTCTTCAGTCTTTCATCCCCTGTCAAACCAAGCATGGGGCATTTAATGCCAAGGCATTTTCCATTCTGACTGATTTGTCCTTTCTTCACCCCGCTACTCATTACAACTATGAAGATTTCATTCAAAGACCATATTCTTCCGCACCTACTCGCTGTCGTTGTCTTCTACATTTTGACGATTATCCTGTTTCAGCCCATGATCTTCGATGGGCAACAGATGAACCAGCACGACATTCTGATGCATACCGGCGGTGCCCAGGAACTAGTGGAATACCGCGACGCCACGGGCGAGGAAGGTCTTTGGTCCAACTCCATGTTTAGCGGCATGCCCGCCTACCTGGTCAACTTGGTATGGAGCCGCCAGGCCCTGGACTTCCTACACCATGTAGTATCCGGTGGTTTGCCTCACCCCTCCGGGGCCATCTTCATCTCCCTACTATCAGCCTACCTCATGCTACTCTGCTTTGGCGTGCGGCCCTTCCTTGCCCTAGTGGGTGCGTTGGGCTTCGGCTTGTCCTCCTACCTGCTCATCGGGCTAGGTGCCGGACACAACGCCCGCATCATGGCCATCGCCTTTGGGCCCATGATTATCGGAGCTTTGCACTTGGCCTTCACCCGGGGCAGCTGGCTATCCTACGCCTTTCTGGCTCTGGCCATGGCCCTGCATCTGCGGTTCAATCACCTGCAGATCACCTATTACCTCATTCTGTTCCTCCTGCCTTACGGCATTATCCAGATCATTCACCTGGTCCGGTCTGGCGAGCGGAGCCACCTCATCAAAAGACTTTTGGGCATTGGTGCCGCAGCCGTACTGGCCCTCCTCACCTTTATCGGCCCCTTCTTCACCACCCTGGAATACAGCAAATATTCCATCCGGGGTGCCTCCGAACTCACACAAGTTCAGGAAGGCTCCAACTTCTCCAAGGAAGGCCTCAGCAAAACCTACGCCTTCGAGTACAGCTATGGCCTGGGCGAAGCCTGGACCCTGCTCATCCCCAACTACGTGGGCGGTTCAAGTTCCGAAAGCTTCCTGAGCGACCCCCAAAGCCAAACCACCCGGTTTTTGCGGTCTCTCAGCGCCACCAACCAGCAGCAGGCCCAGCAGCTATCCCGTTTCAGCATACACTATTGGGGCATCCAGTCCGGCACCGCGCCCTATTACGGTGGGGCCATACTCGTCCTCCTGTTTGTGGTCGGCATCGCCTTTGCCCCGCGTCGCTACGCCATCTGGTTGGCCGCCATTGCCCTATTCGGCATCATGTTAGCCTGGGGAGACTCCTTTAAGGCCTTCAACTACTTCATGTTCGACTACTTCCCCGGCTACGACAAATTCCGGTCCGTCACTTTCGCCATCTACATCCCCTTGCTTGCCCTCTGCTTGCTAGGTGGCCTCGGGCTAGAAGCAGTATTTGCCAGAAAGTGGGAAGGAAATAGTCTGCGCAATTTACTCTACGTCATCGGCGGGGTAGGCCTCTTCCTGCTGCTGCTCTGGATTGTGGGCGGTTTCGGTTCCTTCCAGCGGGCAGGCGACCAGAGTTTACCCCAAGGCATGCAAAACGCCCTCATGAGCGACCGCAAGGGCCTCTTCCGGGCCGACGTACTCCGCAGCCTGCTCTTCGTACTAGCCGCCGGAGCCGTCATCTGGCTTGCCCTGCGCAACACCCTCAAGCAAAATCTTGCCGCACTCATCCTGGCCGCCCTAGTCATTTTCGACATGATGGGCGTCAACCAGCGCGTATTTGGCGAAAATAACTTCCAGCGGTCTTTGCTACGCCAGTACTTCCAGGCCGACGTCGCCGACCAGTCCATTATGAGTGTAGCCGGGCCCGTAGACCGGGTTATCAATCTGGACGTAAACGTATGGGCCGATAACCGGACCTCATATTTCCACAAGTCCATCGGGGGCTACCACGGGGCCAAAATGCGCCGCTATCAGGACCTCGTAGACCGCCACATGGGAGCAGAAATGCAAACCATGATTGGCAACCTCAATGCACGGAGGTCCCTAGGCCAAGGTACCCCGGTGCTGAACATGATGAATGCCAAGTACATCCGGTTTACCTCACAGGGGCGGCCCGTGGCTCAGGAAAACGCTCAGGCCATGGGACCGGCTTGGTTCGTTAGCGACATTAAGGCGGTCAACTCGCCAGATGAAGAAATAGCCGCACTGGGCACCGAAAACCTGCTCACCACCGGCGTCATCGACCAAAGTAAATTCCCCAACCTGCCCGAAGGCGGTGCGGGTACCATCACCATTGGCGAGTACTTCCCCGGCGATGTCACCTACAACCTCAACGTGACCGATGCCGGGCTGGCCGTATTCTCCGAGGTATACTACCCCGTAGGCTGGAAAGCTACCCTAGACGGTGAGCCCGTTGACATTTACCGCGTCAACTACATCCTGCGCGGCGTATCCGTCCCCGCAGGACAGCACACCCTGCGGTTCGAATTCGAACCCCGCAGCTACCAGCTAGG
>JBCBHI010000675.1:0-3529 GCA_038525885.1 Bacteroidota bacterium | reverse complement strand
CTACGCAGCCCTCCGCGGCATTCAGGTCCGTTATCGACCAATTGACCGGGTAGGCATTCACCACCGTCCAGGTAGCCAGGGGCAGGTGCTTAGCATCTAGCAGTGCGATTTGCAGGTCCATGGGGTCGATATCCAGCTGCTCGGTAGCCTTTCGGCACCAGGCAAACACCTGCGAGGCCGTCATAAACCCACGCTTCAGCGTCAGTTCGCCGTACTTGCTACGCTTAGGTAGCTTGTGTTTGAAGCGGTTTTCGCCCCCTTCCGTCACCTCCTCCAGCTCCACCTCGGCCGAGAGGCCCGTCACCTGCTGGTACTGCTGGTCTATGGCTTTACCGAAGCCAAAAAACCGGACCCGGAAGTGAAACCCTACCGGAGGATATTCGCTCTGCATCGGCCTAGTTGTTTTCTATCCGCAGGCCCTCGTGGGCTATTTCCATACTTTCTACCGCTACCTCATTGCCGTCCCCTTTCAAGCCGGGGCCATCTATCTTAGTAGGCCAGGCCCGCGACAGCTTCCAGGTCATCACCGGCTGGTGCTTTTCGTCCAGCAGCTTTATGGTTACATCGCGGCGCTCCACCTCGTTCATCTCTATGCTGTTCCACCAGTCGAAGTACTGATTGTCCGCCTTGAAAATGCCGCGCTTCAGCGTCACGTTGCCGTACTTCTTCACCCCCGGCATTTTAAGGGCGGCATGGTTACGGCTCATGCCGTGTTTGTATTCTATAATCTGGGCTTCCGCGTTTAGGCCGCTCACCTCCGAAAACTCAGCTTTCACTCCGCCCCATTCTACTTTGTAATGGAACACGGGTAGGGGATATTCATGGATTGCCATGGCGCTTAGGTTCTATTAAAGGATCAGGATTTTTGTAACAGGTGTGAGAATTTCAGAATGATGAACTCCGCCGGGCGTACCGCCGCCAGGCCTATTTCTACGTTCATCCGTCCTTCCAGAATGTCCTGGGCGGTCATCGATTCTCCCAGGCCAATTTTCACGAAAAAGGCATCATCCGGGCGGGCACCCGCTAGGGCACCGTCCTTCCACAGGTCTGTGAGGTAGTTCTCTATCATCGCCCGCACCAGCACCCAGGTATTGGCATCGTTGGGCTCAAACACCGCAAAACTGGTCGCTTTCTGTACCGATTCTTCCACGGTAATGAACAGCCTCCGCACATTCACGTAACGCCACTCATTGTCATTGCCGGCCAGGGTGCGCGCACCCCATACCAAGGTGCCCTTGCCCGTAAAGGCCCGGATGGCATTGATAGATTTGCCCGAAGTAGGGTCCACATTGTAGCCCGCCTGCTCCGCATTGGTAATTTTTCGCGTTGGGCCTACCACATTCCGCACAGACACATTGGCTGGGGCTTTCCATACGCCCACTTCCGCATCTACCCGGGCGTAGATGCCCGCCATGGCCGCACTGGGCGGGAGTACATAGCGTTGAGCATCCAACTCACTTTTTATCTGATTGTATATCTGGTTATCCGTGGCCTCTAAAGTGTCCAGCATCACCGTTACCGGCGTATCTCCGGCGCGGGTTACCTCCACCGCAGTTTCGTCATACTGGTACGGGAAGGTGGTTTGCAGATAAGGAAAATAGGCCGCTCCGTACTTCAGACCATCGGCCCCAGTACCATCACGAAACTCACTGATCGCCGCGGGTTCATCCGTGAACGTGTCCAGCAAGGCAAAGCGGTCCTGCATCTTCACACAGTGTGCCAAGGCGGCATCTTGCACCGTATAGAAGTCAGCACTCGAGCTTAGCGAAGTAGCATCCGGGAACACCAGCAGAGTGGGCTCTTCCTCCGTTTCCAGCGCAACGATGCCCTGTTGGTACCTACCCAAATTGGGTGTGGCTGCATAATCGCCAAGCGATACGATGTAGCAGGGGCCGCCGCCGTTGGCAAAGTAGCTTTGCAACATGGGGTACATCAGCCAAGTCGGGTCGGCTTGCAGTGCCACCGTAAATCCCGCGACAGTCTCGGTCACCTCAAAGCCAATGGACTCCGGACCACCAAAGGCTGCCTGATAGTCTTGCAGAGAAGTAATTCGAACTATGGTAGGAAGGTCGCTTGCCGTAGGCCCTTCGGCGGTGTATCCGATAAAGGCCGGAATAGCCGTGGCCACTTGAGCCACAGATGCCGGCAAGGTTCGGATCTCTTCTATGTAGACACCGGGAGTGGAAATTGGCGTTGCCATAGGGGTGGGGGTTATGGGGTTGGGTGAAGGTTTTTATGGGGTATAGGACGGAGGTAGCCACATAGCTAGCCGTCCGGGATGCTCTCTAGTTGGGTCAGGTGAGTTTCCAGAATCGGCGGTGCATGCCCCACAGGGACTTGCTCATCTATCGCCAGCAGCCGCAGTTTGTACAGCGCCGAGGGCTGATATTTTGCCCCCAGAGTGCCCCACAGATGGTTTTGCTGTTCAAAAGTGGGCGAGTACAAATCCATGATGATTTTCTCAATCGCCGGGTCCAGGTCCACGTATTCTTCCGCCAGGAACACGTTCTTCCGTTGGAAAAAGGCAATCACCAGATACAAGTATTTGAGCGATTCCCGGTAGTTGCTGAAGTGAGCACTGAACAGAATAAACAGGTTCAGTTTGATGGCTGGGTTGATCAGGTCTTCCTTGCCAGGGCCATAAACCTCCGGGTAGGGCGACTGTTTTTTACCCATTCGCTCTTCTTCCACCTTCACCAGCGACATGAATACGTTGTTGGTGTGGTCCGCATTCACCTGGCCGTCCGTCTTGATAGGCGGTTCCAGTTGTACCCGCATGATCGACGTATCCGTCGTTTGAGTCCGGTCCGCTAGAAACGCATTCATTTCCTTCTGCAAAAAGTCCAGCGCCTTGTCTATCATCAGGTATTTAGGTTATCCACCGATACATTCTCGACGGTTACCTAAGCTCCTGATTTGTCTTCCTTTTCGGAATTTTTCTTTGTGGCTTACCCCATTTCCTTTACGAAATCCACGGGTTTCTTTAGGAATGAGGTTCCTCAATTATCCTCTTTCAAATCTGTTTCGAGTGTATCGCTGGGCCGCATCAGCTGGGAACTCCTAGTACCAGCCTGTTTCAAGCATTCTGCTTGGAACCTTCGGCTCAAGAAGAAGCTTTCAACTTCCCGCTAAGGCCTAACCCAGGCAAAATAGCCTTCCCAAGAGCAGATATGTGATCTAGGTGCCGTCCACTTCGAGGACTAGATAGGTTGTACTTGGCATCCTAACCCCCGAAGTGACCTTCGGGGCAACTCTTTGGCGTCCCTTTCAGGGACTGAGGGAGTACACCCAACGCACCTAGGCTTCACTGGTGGTAGGAAAGGAGGAAGGAAGCTTCAACAAAGCTTAAAGTTACACCTGGTTCGAGGGTCTCCCTCGGACCTATGACTTGTGTGAGCGTCTCGCTCACCTCCTAACCAACAAGGTCACTGCTAGCTTGGTGAAGTATTTAGCCCTGAATGCGGTTCCCAGTGGGGAACGGAAAAACTATACCTACAGAGAGGCCGACACTTGCCAGGATTCGATAGAG
>JBCBHI010000674.1:0-3539 GCA_038525885.1 Bacteroidota bacterium | reverse complement strand
AACAAACATCACCCCTATTGCATAATCAGGGTTGAAACCCGATATAGCAATCGATACCATGGATATACTAAAAGTAGCTACCGAATGGGCCAAGGATGAAGTTTTTTCCTCCCGGTTTTTCATTGTCTTTGGCGTCATGTTTGCGCTGGCCACGTTAGGGTTTTGGCAGTTGGGCAGAACTGAAGTAGCCAAGGCCTTTGTATACCCCACCTTGGTAGCTGCCATCCTACTACTGGCCATTGGCATCGGCATATTTTTCACCAACAAATCCAGAGCTACCAGTTTCCCGGATGCTTACCAAGCGGACGTCTCAGCTTTTGTAAAATCAGAAATAGCCAGAACCGAAAGGTCCATGGGGGAATATAACACCGCGGTTTTCAGAGTCATCCCGTTCATTATTGTAGCTGCTGCGTTATTGATTGTATTTGTCCATGCCCCACTCTGGCGAGCCATCAGCATCACCACCATCGGCCTGATGGCTGTCATTATGTTTGTGGATAGTAATGCGAATGCCCGGCTTGAGATCTATCACGAGCAATTACAGCAGGTAAATAAGGAAATGGGGAATTAGCAGTTTGGAGTAGGGCAAATAGAAACTTGAAAACACCCACTATGCAGTGGGCAGTCCTCAGTAAAAGCCAAGCGTAGCGTACCCCACCTGCCATGACTGATAGGCTAAAGAATAGCATTGAAAGGCTATATAATACTTTCCAGAAGTACCCTAGTGGACCTACAATGGTGGGAAGCCCACATTATGAGGATTTGGCAGACTGGAATCGGTCCCTTTTTCAAAAACCACTGCGGGAATTGACCTCAGATGATTTGTCCAGATTCACGGGTAAAGCCATAACCACTTGGGGAAATTCCGAGGACTACAAACACTTCCTGCCCAGAATCTTTGAACTAGTAGCGGAGCTAAGTGCCCCTTATTCTATTGAGATTGCTTTTGGTAAGCTCTCGCTCGCGAAATGGGAGGATTGGGAGGGCGAAGAACAGGGGCAAGTCCATGAGTTTATGATATCACTATGGGACAACCTAGTGAATGATAGTAGCCCAAAAGCAGAATGGGAATTCAAGGAATACTTTGCTGTCATTGGCCAGTATTACCCAAGATTTAGGGATCTGTTAGACATCTGGGCCCAGGCTGAATCAAAGGCAGCGATACAGCATTTAGCTAAGTTTTTGATTGAGGATAAAACGGCAATTTTTGACAAAAAGAAGATCAGTGGGTTTCAAGATCAAACGGAAAACATAGAACCGTTTATTTCATGGATCTTGTCCGATACTATGCTGAATAAGGTCCAACAAAAGTACTTTGAATTTGAGGCCGAACCCTTCGCTCAAGAAGTCTCCTGGGCAGAGCAAATAATCACGAATGAGCGAAAAAGAATAGTACCCTAAGTCACATTCATCGGTGGTTAACAGCTTTGAGTAGCCAATATGGCTAGAAATGGTATCCGTCGCTCCATGGATGATCTTAAATCGGAAAAATCAATGGGCCTCATTCTAGGATAATAATCTTGCCATCGGATCATCCTTCTTACCAAGAGTCGGAAAAATTTTCTTATCTAACCGTCTCAAAACCAGTTGATACAAAATCTTAATAGCAATGAACCAATTTGAGCAATTCAAAGCCAAAGAAAAATTCTCCGAGGACAGTTCACCATTTTATCCCGGGATAGCAGATCCCACCCTCCAACAAGCCCTGACAGATAAAATCAATAGGGCTGCGGATGATTTTATGGAGGTAGCCAATAGCCATGACCCATCCGCGGAGAAATACCAAGAAAAAATAGGCATTGGCCTGAAGAGGTTTTCCGAGCTATCCATCGAACTTGACACGGAAGACCGGGAGCAAATCTGTAGTTACTTCGAGGAACTCATGGACATGGTTGAATTGGAAAGCTCTGCCGGACACTTAAACAACTTTATGTATGGCTTTGACCCAACGGAGTAAACAAAAGTGAATCGCAAATACCTGTAGTATGTTGCTTATCCTACAGGATAGGCAACATGCCTCATGAGCAATTCTCAAACTACCTTATGAACCTAGAAATTATTCAAAATTCATTCCAGCCGCTATATAAATGAAACCGCCTGGAATGTGAAAAAGGGGCTCGGCTCCTTCCTCACTTTCGAGTTTGGAACTCCAAAACTGGAAATCAGTAAACCTTTAATCCGGAAGTCTACACCTTATCCTAAAATAAAACACCAGTCACGTGAAGTAGTCATTCACGGCGCATTCCATTTATGGATCTTATGTAGCAACTGGAAGATCAAACTAGGGGTACAGCAGATAGCCTTTGACGAGGACACGGATGAGGCAATCCAAAACGCCGCCGACTACTTGAATGGTCAAAAACTCCTCAGTGTACACATCGATCTTAAGAAAACAACTACCGTTTTCAAATTTGACTTGGGCGGTGAACTGACCACCTATAACGAGGCTTACAAGGCAGGGCAAGACATGTGGTTTTTGTACATGCCAGAGAAGGTTTTAGCATTTAATAATCTTGGTCAGTTTTGCTTGGCTGATGGGGATGCCCCTCCAGCTGAACAGAAATATGAGCATATAGCAGTTGATCAGATTACAATAAACCCAGTATAAGATAGAGCCTCCATATCAGGCTATATCCCAACTAGTAGGCACATCATTTTCTTTATGCATTTTACTCTAACCTATTAAGAATTAACTCAAAATGAAACGACTATCTCAACTATTAGCTCTTGTATTGATTATGAATAGTTGTCTGATGACCAGTGGTCGTTCGGACTTGATTGAACGAGACTCTGAATTGGAGCTACCTAACGACTTTCTAGTTCTACAAGATACCGTGGAAACATTTGGTTTTGCAGGTTCCGACTATACTATCACCGTAGAGCTCCAATTTGACTCATTGAATTTCGAACAATTAATAAAATCAATTCCTAAAAACTCGGAGGAATGGAAAGAGAGCAAACGTACTTTCAAGTATTATAGGGATTTGAGCAGTAGCAATTCTGTATCCATAACTATAGACCCAACGAGCCGGCGATTAGTATACAAACAACATGAAATATGAAGGCTTGGAGTTTGCAGCTACCAAGCGGTTTGAGACCCAGGTGGAGTAAGCTGATGATGCACTATCATTCAAATCCGCTAAGCTGAAAAATTCTATACCTTGAGTACCTGCATAGGCAATGGAAATGAAACTAGAAGAGTTAGGATATACCGAGAAATGGATGGAGTATGGACTCCTCACTGAAGAGGCCCTTGCCCAGCAGTACGCTGATCTTCAGAATGGAGTAGACCATAACACTGAACATTATCGGTACGGAACTTTTATGAGTTGGCTAAACCAGAAAACGGAATTCACGGACGCTGAGATAGAGGAATTTATAGAACTGGCTATGAACGACAGTGACCAGCTCATGGCAGGCTCAGCGGTGAAAGTGCTTTTTACCCACCCGGGGATAACTAAATATCAGTTTAGTAGTCCAGGTTCCAAACTGGGGAAGTCTGGTTTTTATCAAGTCAAACTGAGATTTAGTTATTCCCG
>JBCBHI010000673.1:0-3540 GCA_038525885.1 Bacteroidota bacterium | reverse complement strand
GCCAGCTTGTGGAACATCTTTGTGCTTCTGAACCGCCAAACCCTATTGATTACCCTGCTTGCGTTGGGGGCCGGGGTGCCCTTAGCGGGCTTTTTACTCACCCAATGGCTGGACTCCTTTGCCTACCAAATCACCTTAGGCTGGTCATTCTATGCTTCCATGATAGTAGCCATACTGTTGTTGGTGCTAGGCACGGTGAGCTACTACGGCTGGCAAGCTGGCCGCATGAATCCTGCGGATTCCCTGAGGGATGAGTAATCCTATATAACTCCTTACTTGATCTGAGTTTGGGTTATACGTGCCCTTTGTCATTAAGCTTAGAAAGGCTGGATCGTACCGAGTGTCTGACTATTCTGAATGCTATCTGGTTTTTGTTAGGCATGTTCCGGAATCCAGGTTGTATTGCTCGTTTATCGTCCTTGTTTCCGAACGAGGACAAGCGAGAATGGCGTTTGCAACGCCAGTAGCGTCACAGACGCGCGGCTCATAACATCCTGATTGCAAATCAGGCCGATTAAACTCTTACTTAACAGCATTGGGCGTGCCCCTTGCCGCCGTCCGCTTTCGCGGCCTTAGGGCAAGGGGTCGGGCCGTTGGCACTCGCTACCTAGGCCCCGCTTAATCTAACCCTGAAAGGGTCATCAGGCATTTCCCTGACTCCTGGTACACACATAACCTCACAAGCAGTATCCAACCACAGAGGGACCCTTTCAGGGTTGGCCCGCCCAGTAGGTGAGCTCCTACAATGCGGGGCCGCCTAGGCCTTGCGTCCCTCACGCGAGATCCTTTATCAGGTAATTCCATTTTTGTGCTTTTCCCGGATTCAGGTTGGTGTAATTTACTTGGGCGAAGTTCGTTTCGTCCAAGCTCTCCCTTAGCCTATTCCTCCAAGCCAAAGTGCATCGGATTCGCTGTTTATCGAGCAGCTTTCTTTTTGGACAGGGAAGCGGGGCAAAGACGGCTTAGTCTTGTCCGTTTTTCAATTCACAGGATGAACCCAAATTACCTCTTGTTGGCCAAGCCCTGGTCTTAATCGTAATTCTAATAATCTTTTACTTGATCTTCTTGTCAAAACTGGTGACTTGGCGGCGACACTAGGCCCTACTACTGGTGATGAACGGTGGCTACTTTCCTTCTGTGGAATATTTTTGGAGTGCCTATGAGGACTGTCACTTCATCGATGAAACATCTACTGCCCATACTGTTGGTTATGGGAAGTTTGGCCTGCCAAACAGGTCCTGATTCTGAGCTGGATTTCCTTACCGAAATTGCCCCTACGGCTTCGGCATTGCATCGGGAAATTGAGTTGCCTTATGACCTGTCTCATTCTAATTCCAATCAATTCATTGAGGTGGCCATTGGAGACCTCGAGTTACCTACAGGGCAAATCATTGCCTCAGGCCCGTACTACACCCGTGACCTAAAGCCTTTTGCCCGCACCGTATCGCCAGGTACTTATCCAGTGAAGCTGTATCTGCACCGGGTAGAGCCTGGCCACTATCGGGTAGCCTACGCCAAAATTAAGTTCCAACGTGAGAAAGCATCCCGGTGGCTGCTAGCGGTAACCGAAGATGTACCGCAGGACCAGTTGCAAACCGCTCAGGTAGGTGACTATTGGGGCTTTAGTGCTGAGGCAGGATTGGGTTGTTTTATGGATGCGGCTACCAACGCCCGTTACGTGAAGAAGGTGGACGATTGGTACTATTATGAGCAAGGCCGCAACTACTACGAACAGATTCTGGCAGGTGAATTTCAGGCCTATTCTGAAGGCAATCCCTTTGCCCATACCTTTAGCCACTGGAACAGCCATGTGGTAGAGCCTTCCCAAGGTTTGAACGTAATGATGTTCACCTCTGGCTGGGGCAGCGGATACTATCCAGTATACTGGGGGTATGGTGAAGGAGATGAGGCCGTAGAACTCACCATCGATTTCTTGATATAGCGGTTAGCCACGGTCACCAGCCTAAGGTAAGCCAGTTACCACCTTTACTTAGTTTCGGTACCGTAAGCGTTATCCCTCATCCTACTTCTTATTTTTTCTTAGTTTAGGGCTACGCACCTATCAAAACCTAAACTACATGCAGTCAGGAAGACGCTACACGCTCCGGCAGACACTTAACTGGGGCCGACGCTTTATCCTTATCTTTTTCCTATACGATACCGTACCCGTCCTACTATACAAAGTCTTTGATATCTCCTGGTTGAGCTTGCCCTGGCAACCCATCTCACTGATAGGTATTGCGGTGGCCTTCTACCTGGGTTTCAAAAACAACTCCAGTTACGAACGGATGTGGGAGGCCAGGAAAATTTGGGGAGGCATCGTCAATACTTCTCGCTCCTTTACCGTAATGGCCCGCGACTTTATTCATAATGAAGGCACCCATGCCAAGGCCACGGAAGACGAGCTTTCTGGTATCAGGAAACGACTGGTGCACCGACATGTCGCCTGGTTGCACGCCCTTACCTTCCAGTTGCGCAAAGTGAAAGAATGGGAACACAACCGAAACCGCGACAATTTTTTTCGCGACAACTACGGTACCCAGTTTGACCAGAAGCAGTTTGAGAAATTAAAGGATTACCTCTCTTCGGAAGACTATGACTATGTGATGAGCAAGGGTAACCAAGCTTCACATCTGCTTAGTTTGCAGGCCAAAGACCTAATGGAACTGCGTGTGAGCGGGCCGCTAGAGCATTTCCGTCACCTGCAGATGCAAGAGCTGATAACCGAATGCTATACGCTGCAGGGGAAGTCCGAACGGATCAAAAATTTCCCCTTTCCTCGCCAGTATGCCACCGTCAACTACTTCTTCACGGTGCTGTTTGTAGGACTACTTCCCTTGGGCATGATCAACGTATTTGCTGGCGCAGCCATAGAGTGGCTCATTTGGCTATCCATTCCCTTCTCAGTCATTGGTTCCTGGGTATTCTGGACCATGGAAATGATCGGAGACTACAGCGAGAATCCTTTCGAGGGCTTGTACAATGATGTCCCCATTACCTCCATGGCAGTGGGTATTGAGATCGACATTCGCCAAATGTTGGACGAAACAGACCTGCCAGAGCCAATACAGCCTATCGGGGATTTCAAGATGCTGCTGTAAGTCAGCGTAAGGATATCAATAGAGAAAAGAACCCACTCACACATGCGCCGTGCTGGGGTAGAAAGGTGATGCCCTGCCATCCAACATTCCACTAGGCTCAAGCTCCCAGGTACAGTAAGCTTCTTCCTCTCCTTTCACTCAGCTTTTGAGAAGGTCCGCCTCCTGCATGTCTTCGCATCACAGTTTGACAGTACTAGGCATTTCAATACTTGTGAAGGCGGTTTTGGCTTATTCCGCTGTTTTTCTGTACTAAGGCTGGATGAGGGGTGGATTGTGTGGTAATACAGTAGTGTAGGTGAGGGGATATTACCGCAATAAGTCATGCCAGTGTGCTTGGAAAGCTACATTGCGATCATGAGAAGAACTAGCCAATCCAGTCACCATGCAGCGTCATTCCTTGGTGGCTTACCTGGATCTGGTATGGTCTAGCGGGGGGGAT
>JBCBHI010000672.1:0-3541 GCA_038525885.1 Bacteroidota bacterium | reverse complement strand
ACACCTCCGACCCGGTGTTTCGTTGCATTCTGTTTGAAAAATTACAACTTGCCCTTATAAAATTTTATTATTTCTCCCGAAGGTAATCTTTGCTTAAAGTATTTAAGGATTTGCATCCAGACAAGCCCAATGTAAGGTCTAGGTCACCAAGGAAGTTTTTTAAGACATCGTTTACTCCCTCCTCTCCACCTAAGGTTAAACCATAGACATAGGGTCTGCCAATCGCTACAGCCTTGGCTCCCAACGCAAGTGCGATAAAGGCATCTGCTCCAGTCCGTACTCCGCTGTCAAAGAGTACTGGGATTTTATCGTCGACTGCTGCTACTACTTCAGGTAACATGGTGAGTGCACCTACGGCTCCGTCTACTTGTCTGCCCCCGTGATTGGACACTATGATGCCGTCCATGCCATACTGGATAGCCAATTTTGCATCCTCAGGGTGAAGGATGCCCTTGAGAAGGATTGGTAGTTGGGTCTGTGCTCGTAAAAAGGCTAAATCCTCCCAGGACAAGGCTGGATTGGTGTAGACATTGATAAAGTGCTGCACCGCACGTAAGGCCTTGCCTGATCTTAATGCATCGATGGACTTGCCTGGGTACTTGGAGACCATTTGTACCAAAGTCTGGAGGGCACTTAGGTTGATTTTTCGCTTGGTATCCTGGGATAGGCCTTCGGGTGGGTTTTCCAACATCTTTAGAAATACCGGGTCGGAGGTGTACTGGGCGATGCCCTTGCCTCTCAAAAAGGGGAGATAGGCTTGGTCAAGATCTTGTACCCTCCACCCCAGTAAGGTAGTGTCCAGGGTGACCACAATGGCTTCGCAACCAATGGCTTCTGCCCGCCTTACCAAGCTGGCCACCAGGTCATTGTTTTTGCTCCAGTACAGCTGAAACCAGCGAGGGGCATCTCCCATTTCGGCAGCTACCTGCTCCATGGGGGTGCTGGCTTGGTTAGAAAAGATGTAGGGGATGTGATGTTTAGCCGCTGCACGCCCTACGGCCAAATCGGCGTCCTTGTGGGCCATTTCTAACACCCCAATGGGGGCCAACAGGAAAGGAGTCGGGTATTTACGGCCTAATAGGTTGATGGAAAGGTCTCTCTGGGCCACGTTGCGCAGCATACGGGGCACCACCTGCCAGTGCCTAAAGGCCTCCCGGTTGTTTTGCATGGTGCGTTCCAGACCTGCCCCTCCGGCTATGTAGGCAAAAGCCTCCAGAGAGAGCCGATCCTTAGCTGCTTTCTCCAGTGCCTCCGGGTCCATAGGAATGGCGGGTTTATCCCCTGCCACTCCGCGTAAATATATTTCACGCTGGCGTTCGAGTCCCGTCAACGGTTTTTTCATAGGCTATAAACTTCTACTCAAGCATTTTACGAACTAATGACCTGTTCGTCAAATAGACCTTAGCCGTTTACTAGGGAATTATACAATTTGAAATTGTCCTCATCAAAGCAGACAAAGGTAACGGCTGGGGAGTCCTGGTGCTGACTAACAAACTGATACACTGTGGTATATGCAATCTTAGCAGCACTTGTCTTGGGAAACCCAAAGATGCCCGTAGAGATATTAGGGAAGGCAATGGAGCCTAATTTATGGTCTAGGGCCAATTGTAGTGAATTCCGATAAGCGTCTGCCAAAAGCTGAGGTTCCTGCTGGTTCCCATCTTTCCAGACGGGGCCTACGGTATGAATGACATGGTGGGCGGATAGATTACCTCCGGTGGTGATCACGGCTTTGCCTACCTCAAGGCTGCCTATTTGGGCAATGATTTTCTGGCAATCTGCGAGGATAGCTGGCCCTCCAGCCCGATGAATAGCCCCGTCTACTCCGCCACCACCCATCAGGGAGGAGTTCGCCGCATTGACAATAGCATCTACGCGTTGTAGTGTAAGGTCGCCTTGCAAGACGCTTATTTTTGGATCTATCATGTTTGTTTCACTTTTGGGTTTCGGGGCCAAGGACGAAATCCTAGCACCAGCACATCATCAATTTGGTCCAGATTGCCTTTCCAGGAATCGAACTCGGTAGCTAGCTGAGCTTCCAATTGTGTCATTGGCAAATGATAGTGTTGATACAGCCATTCCCTGAGTTGTTTGGGGTAATACTTGCGACCGTTAGGGCCACCGAATTGGTCCTGGAAGCCATCCGAAAAAAGGAAGAAAGTATCCCTATGGTCAACACCCGCTATCTCATGCTGGATGATATCATTTTTTAGCCATTGGCGGCTGCCCAGGGAGGACCTAATGGCAGGCATAATTTGCATTTCATTCCGCTGGATGGCCACTAGGTTGTGCCCTGCACCCGCAAAAGAGAGTCGGTTGGTGTCTGAGTAAATTCTGCAAAGGCCTATGGCCAAACCGTCCTGGGTTTGGTCTTGCAGATTATTCCTAAGGTAGGTATGCAGGTGAAACAAGAGGTCGGCAGGTTCCTGCTTCCCGCTCCGCACTGCGGACTGCAAACCCGAGTGGGCCAAGACCGAAAGCATAGCCCCGGGCACCCCATGCCCGGTACAGTCAATAGTAGCAATCAGTTTGCTGCCGTCAGGCAATTCCTCTGCCCAGTAAAAGTCTCCACTTACGAACCCTAAGGGGCGGTAGAATAGGGCAAACTCACCCAACACCATGGACAAAGCTTGTGGGGTAGGGAGTAGCGCCTGCTGTAGGTGTTGGGCATAGGCGAGGCTGTCTTTGATGTCTTGATTTTGCTTATTGATCTCCTGATTAGCTACTTGAAGGGTATGATTGAAAGCCTGCTGCCGTTGACGTGTTTTGCTAAGGCTATAAATGAGCCCCGCCAGAGCAAAAAGCGCTAGCCCACTCACAAAAAGGTACAGTTGCTGTCTTGCCAGTTTGGCCTCTTGTAGAGCTTGTTGTTGTTTCAACACTGCATTGGTTCGTTCCTGGGCTTCTAATGCAAGCTGTGCTTCCAACCGCTCAATTTCAGTGTTGGTTCGGTTGCCATATACTGAGTCCTGATACTGAATGATTCGGTCCTGTGCTTCGGCGGCCTTTTCAAACTGCCCAGCAATATGATGACTATAGTTCAAATTGCGGAGTGCCCCAAGCAGCGCCACGGTGTTACCAGTGGCTTCTGACTCCTGAATACAGATTTGGTTCCAGTAGATGGCCGAGTCGTGGTTTTCTTTATTGATATAGGCCAGGCCAAAAGAATTCGCCGCCTGAGCTGCCGCCCACAGCTGTTGGGTTTGAATAAACCCTTGACGGGCTTCCCTTAGCATGATAAGAGCGGTGTCTACCTCCTGTTGCCCCATTTTCAATAGGGCCCAGTCATGGGTCACGTAGGCCAAACTAGCCGTATCCTGAATCTCTTTTCTTATCTGTACGGAGGCGTTGTAATAGTATTCGGCACTGTCAATAGTCTGATTGATCAGGCTATGAATGTTGCCCAGGCTATTGGTGAGGACTCCGTGTAAACTGGTGTGGGGTCTTGGGGGCAGGTTCTCGCGGGCTTTCAGGTAATAGGAATAGGCTTGGTCATATTGCCCTTGCCATTCGAGACTTTTGCCCAGGTTGTGGTATACAA
>JBCBHI010000671.1:0-3542 GCA_038525885.1 Bacteroidota bacterium | reverse complement strand
GCGGAAATCAATCTAAGCTGGATTGACCAAAGGTACTCCCCCCAGAATTATGGACTGATCCATAAATAGGGTAGTAGAAAAGACTTTTGGATCAGCCCTAAAAACACAAAACCCCGACCACTTACGGTGGCCGGGGCGCGAAAATTAGCTATGGAGTGCCTTATACCGCGTCAGAAAGACTGGTAAAGGTGAAGTCCCGAATCTTCATGTACGGAATCAGGTTCCCGTTTACCCGTACCTGCTGTCCTAGAGTTTCCAGGTTATTCAGCATAATGATCGGGCTCTCGTTGAACCGGAAATTCTTCACCGGGTACCTCAACTGTCCGTTCTCAATGAAGAAGGTACCGTCACGGGTAAGTCCGGTGTACAGTAGCGTTTGAGGGTCTACCGACCGGATGTACCACGTACGGGTCACCAGGATTCCCTTCTTGGTATCCTTAATCAGGTCTTCCAGGCTGGCATCACCCCCGTCCATCACGGCACTACCGGGGAAAGGCACAGGAGCTACCCCTTGCTTCTCAGCCCAATAGCGGCCGTAGAACATGTTTTCTACTACCCCATTCTTGATCCAACTTACCGGTTTTTGCACCAAGCCATCACCACTCCAGGTGCTGTAGGGCACTATATCGTGGTTCGGGTCCGAGTAAATATTCACCCGCTCGTCTAACAACTTCTCCCCCAGCTTAGTACCCCCGCCTTGCTTACTGAGGAAGCTACGTCCCTCATCAGCAGAACGGGCGTTCATGCTAAACAGCATGGGGCTCAACAGGCCTGAGGCAGCCGAAGGCTCCAGAATCACGGTATACTTACCGGGCTCAATGGCCCGCGCCTCCCGGCTTAGCAGCGCCTTGTCAATAGCAGTTTGGCTTGCCGCTGCCAGGTCCAGCTTATCAATATCGTTTTGGTCTGCCGTAGCCCAACCGGACCCGGTACCGTCTGCAGTACGCATGGTCACAGTAAAGTCCACATTGGTAGAGGTGTTGTACGCGAACAGCCCCTTGTTATTGGCGATACTGCTAAAGCCCGCAGAATGCTCCAGAAAGCCCGCAGCGGTTACCTCCTTATTTGCCGCCGGCATGATGCTGTTCTTGGCTACATCTGCCCGCTGGGTAGCATCTATATTGGCCGTGCTGTCATAGAAAGTTTTGGACTCACCAAACTCACTAGGGCCCACAGGCTCCATGTACTCAGGGTTCTCTGGCGACAACCTGGCCAGCTCTTCTGACCGGGCTACTACCTTGGCCAGTGACTCGTCGTCCAATTCATTGATGGTGGCTACCCCGGTCTTCTTACCGTAAGAGGAGGACACCCCCAATTCTAAATTCTCGGTGGTACCAGAAGTAGACACCGTATTGCGCGCGTAGCGGATGTTTCCGTCCTGGCTACCGCCCAGTTGTACCTCACAGTTATCGGCTTTGCTATAGCTCAGCACCTTATCGATGATCTGCTTGGCTTCGTCTCTTGATAATATTGCCATGATGTGAAATGTCTCAGGTTTGAAAGGTTTGCCTTAAATCGATCGTCCGGTATTGATCACCGTTACCCCGTCAAAGCGAGTAGTCGAGCTACCGTGCGATACGGAAGAAATCTGCGAAGGCTGACCCTTACCGTCGAAGAAGGAACCAAACAAACGGTAGTCAGACTCATCACAAATCTTAGTTACCGAGTTCCAAAACTCCTGTGTATTGCTTTGGTAGGCCACATCATTGAGCATACCCGTTATTTCACCGTTCTTGATCTCGTAGAACACCGTGCCTCCAAACTGGAAGTTGTACCGCTGCTGGTCAATGGAATAGGATCCACGGCCGGCAATGTACACCCCGTCTTCTACGTCTTTCACCATATCCATGGCCGAGTAGGGCTCAGTACCAGGGCGCAGGCTCACGTTGGGCATCCGCTGAAACTGCACATCGGCCCAGCTCTGCGAGTAGCAGCAGCCGTGGCTCTCGCTCTCATTGATAATGTGCGCCTGGTCGCGAATCGCCTGGTAGTTCACCAAGGTACCCTCTTTCACCAAGTCCCACTCCTTGGTTTCCACCCCTTCGTCGTCATAGCCTACCGCGCCCAGTGAGTTTTTCTGCTGCTTGTCAGCAAACAGGTTCACCTTCTCATTACCGTAGTTGAACTTACCGCTCTCCCACTTATCCAGCGTAGCGAAACTGGTACCTGCATAATTGGCCTCGTAGCCCAGTACCCGGTCTAGCTCTAGCGGGTGGCCCACACTCTCGTGTATGGTAAGTCCCAGGTGGTTGGGCTCCAGCACCAAGCTATATTTGCCGGGCTCAATAGACTTGGCCGAGAGCATCTCCTTGGCTTGGGCCCCTGCCATTCGGGCATCCTCCATCCAGTCATAGCGGTAGCGGTACAAGTTGAAACCTGCCGGAGAGGCAATCTTCTCGCTGTCCTGAGGTATCAGGTACTCATAGCCCATACCCATAGGAGCTCCCAAGCCCTGACGGCTCTTGAACTTACCTGCCTGTGGGTCAATAGCGGTAGCGCCAAACGTGGGCCAGATCCGGTGGATGTCCTGGTCTATATAAGAGCCCTCCGTAGAGGCAAAGTATTTTTGCTCGTTTACGAGGAAGAGGGCGGAGTTTACAAAGTTGGCTCCCGCTTCCATGGCCGCTGCATTGGCAGACAAGATCAGGTCTACCTTCTCCGATACGGGTACCTCAAAGCCGTTTTTCTCAATGGGAGTCTTCCAACTCACCTCGCCATAGCCCTGTACTGGCACCAACTTCACGGGCTCAGTATTGATGCTCGCGTTGGCCTTGGCAATAGCTACTGCCTGCTCTGCTGCTTTTTTGATGCCCTCTTCGGTTACATCACTGGTAGCAGCAAACCCCCAGGTGCCGTTGGCAATTACCCGCACCCCCACACCGAAGCTCTCGGTGTTCACGATGTTTTGCACCTTATCCTCTCGGGTAAATACGTATTGGTTTAGGTAGCGGCCTATCCGTACATCGGCGTAAGAGGCTCCCGCCATCTTGGCCGTATTCAGGCCTACATCGGCCAATACTTTTTTCTGTGATGTGTCCATAAGAGGATCTAGCATCCGCGATACGGATACTGGATTCCCTAGCAGGGTAGACGGCAGGGTTATCGCTCCTGCTGCGCCTACTCCCGCGATGTGTAAGAAGTCTCGCCGTTTCAAAATAGGAAGTGGATTATATGTAAAAACAATACAGAATGCGGTGATGGATGGTATCACTACATTTCTAGGTTAATAATCTGCTCATTTCATCCACAGCGCGACACGCTTTTTGTTTTACTGGTATCATGATTACAGGAGTAGAGAATGAGGGCTAGAAGCTGGAAACTGGACTTTTGGGGGCTCCTACTTCTAAAAACGAGGAGATCCAGGTGGGGAAGTTGGAGGCTGGAAGTTGGAGGTTGGACTTTAGACGTTAGATGTTGGACAATGGTCGAAGGCTTGTCCTTTGTCCGATGATACCTGAGTTCGACCTAAGATTAGGGCATGCCCTAATACCATTAAGTTAAGTCGTGCTCGGTCGCAATTGCATTGCGATCGCATCTTTTAT
>JBCBHI010000670.1:0-3546 GCA_038525885.1 Bacteroidota bacterium | reverse complement strand
GGCCTCGTCTACCGGTAACGTATAGGCCGATGCCGAATACTCTCGGTAGCGGGTTTCGGTGCCAAAGTCAGCCGTCACCCGGTAGTGGTAGGTCCGGGGCTCTAGCAACACCCGGCTGAAGGAAGCTGCGAAGCTATTCGCGATGGTATCTACCAGAAACCAAGTGGTATCCACCCGCTCGTACAAAGTCCAGGTGGACACCAGCACATTCGCCTGGGCTTGCACGGCTACGGTATCCCCAACCGCCACAAAATCAGGCTCCACGCTCCCCAGGAAGTAATTTCCGGGATCTAACTCTGCCTGGTAGTTGGCCCCGCCATTGTCCACCTTAGTATTTCCATCTGTACTGCGAAACAGGAAATTGAGCGCAAAAGCGTTCTCATTGGTGGGCAGGCCATAGTACTGTTCTATGCTAGCGATCGCAATCTCCCACCGGTCCGTAGTACCCGGTACTTTGCTCATCTCCCCTACGCCATCATCTTGCCCCCAGTTGCCTACGGTATAGTTGAACGAACCTGCCGCAGGCCCTTCAATACCCAAACCAGAATGCAAATACACTTTTGCCGCTCCTTCCAGGGCCGTGCCTGATGCTTCGAAAGTAATCGTGAAGGAGGTGGTATCGTTGGGCATTTCCGGGGTCAGATACGCCGAACGGTAGACGGCATCTTCCAAATCAATGAAGAGCACATCCGTCACATTGTTAGTAGAGGAGTCCGTGTGGTATTGGTTGAAAAACAGAATATTGAAGCCCTCAATGGTCACTCCTTCCGCCTGCGGGCCAAAGAATGCCACGGGATTAATATCCGTTTGGTAAGAGCCGTCGGGTTGTTTCGCCAGCACCAAGTGGTCATTGCTGCCATCCATCAAGATGGGGCCGCCGGAGTATTGTCGGGCCAGGAAGAACTGATCTTGCCAGGGCTGCCCATCTATTTGCAAGGCAATCTCCATCCAAATGGTATCCTGATTGTCCGTGTAGAAATCCCCTATCGGGTCTTCGTCACGGAAGGTAATAGTGAGCGGCGTGAAGAAGCTGGAACCGCTGTCTACCTCCGCCGTATAGCGGGGCTCCACCGTGGCCACCAGGGCCAGGCTAGCCGAGATATCGGTAGTATCTCCACTGTAAGCATTGGCCGATACATTAAATATGAGGGTGCGATCTATGTCATAGTCAGAGCCATCCCACTCCAGCTCCACCTGTACCAAGGAATCACTCACATAATTAACCGATTCCACACTCACCCCAGAACCCGTAGCCGTACCGGATAGGGTCACCGTAGTAGTATCAACCGCCGCACTGAGGAAGGTGCCGCCTTGGATCGTCAAGTCCACAATTTCCGCGTCCAGGGTAGCTTCCACCCCCAACGTACCCGGAGGGGTCGCCCAATCTGCCGCCAGCGAAATGGCCGCAGCACTGTTTTCTATCGTAAAGGTGGCTTTGTAATTATCCCCTCCGTTGTTATCGTATTGGGTTTCGTCGCACTGAAAGCTAGTGCTGTTGCTACCCGTATATTCTACATAAATCTCGATGATATAGGTACCGGCGGCATAGCCCGTAAGGTCAATGCCCGCTCCTTCGGTATTCCATACCTGGTCATTTCCTCCGCAGCCTTCCGGGGAGATAAAACCATCGGGACAGTTGCCTGCCCAACCGATGCCAATACCGTTATAAAAGCTGGCGGAATCTCCCAGTGCATACACCGCGTAGCGTAAAGTGCCTCCGCAAACATTGCCGTTGCTTCCTTTCCAGGAGAGCATGCGGCCGCCGTCAATTTGTAAAGTACCCGAAGAGGCTTGGAAGGTTCCTAGGTCGCTTCCATCAAAGAAAGTAGAAGAAAATACGTTCCCGGATAGTTTGTACAACTGATTGTTATTTCCCCCATCCGTACTGAGGTACACCCCAGTACCGAACTGCCCGAATTGGGCATGCGCATGCCCAAAAACAAGCGCCAGCAGGAGTGTGAGTAGGCCCTTAAGTTTCATAGAAGTGTAGATTAATTATCCTTGAAAATAGCCTGAAACTTTATGAGAATGGCAAAACCAAGGGCAGAAATCCGCCACAACTCCACCTCACCTAACTGCAATCGATTGTATTTTTACGAATTCGGCAAGAGAGGATGGTAGAGATTCGAAGTTGGAAGTTGGAGTTTCGAGGTTAGAAGTTCGAAGTTGGATTTAATTTCGTGGTCTTACGGCTGTGGGAGGCCTGTGTGAGGGGAGCCCGTGAGTACCACTGGAAATTGATGAGGGAGGTTGGTTGTTGGAAGTTCGAGGTTGGAAGTTCGAAGTTGGATTCAATTTCGTGGTCTTACGGCTGTGGGAAGCCTGGGTGAGGGGAGCCCGTGAGTACCACTGGAAATTGATGTGGGAGGTTGAAGGTTGGAAGTTAGAATTTAGACGCTAGACTTTCGCGTGACTCGCTTCTGACTTCTGTTTTCCGTATTCTTTTTTCCTATGAAATGAATGGCTGCGTGCGGAGCCGCAGCAATGGCGGGGATATGAGGAGGTAAGGGGTCAGACCGCTTTCTTCACAATGCAGATACCGGTCTGATCCCTGCTAGCTTGGTTTTAATTTCATCAAAAGCGCCGCTGGGCGGCACCCCGTTGGGCGTGGCGCTCATTAGAAAAATCTACTTGTGTTAAGTTTATTCCATTGCCCTCAGAACTTGAGTTCGGCATAAGGAATCAAGCCCATGCACTGGTTTTGAGCAAGTTGAGTTACCACGTGAGGGATAGCAACGGATACCCCACAGCCGGGCCTGTTTGAGATTTATTGATGCTTGTTGGCTTCGCCTTGAAGCGCAATTAGTATGAACCTTCTATAAAGGTACCCCCGGTGAGGAGTAGGAGTGTATAGCCCGACCCCGTTACCCAAAGGCCGCGCTAGCGGACGACGGGGCGGGGGCACGCCCAATGTCGTTAAGTTAAGCGTTGCTCGGTAGAAATTGCATTTTCGAGGTGTCGAACCAGACCGTATCTTCTATGCGCATTTGAATGGTCGAGTAGAGCCGAGGGATTTCACCCCGACCCTCTCACAGAACCGTACGTGACAGTCTCCCGTCATACGGCTCTTGCAACGCAATCAGTCATACCCATGCCTAACCGCCAGTGGTAGAAGAGATTTGGATTACGTTCTTGCCGTATTTGTAGCCAGCGCATCGCTCTGCCTTTCGTCAGTAGTTTATACTTCTTGCGAACCCATCGGGTCAACCGTAACTGTAAGTGATAATACACTCGATGCAACTCACGCTTGTTGAAGTGACCATAATAACTCTGCCAACCCCGCAATTTGAGGTTTAGCTCTGTGGCCAACTTCTCTATCGATAGGCTCGTAGACCGTAAACTAGGATGCTTCTTCAGCTCTTTAATCTTTGCCTGTTCGGCCCTGGTGTCCATCACACAGTCATAGCCCAGGAATCGACGCCGAGTTCTGTTTGACCACTTGTTCATCGGCTTGAACTTAAATCCCAAAAATGAGAAGCTAACCTCAAGTCCCGCCACACATCTAGGAGTGCGGTAGCTCTTGCAACAGACCATACGGGTCTTCTT
>JBCBHI010000669.1:0-3550 GCA_038525885.1 Bacteroidota bacterium | reverse complement strand
CAGATTTAGTGGAGCGTGATTTTACCTTGCCAACCGCGTTGGGGATGGGCAAATTCCCTTCTTGATCCCAGGGTCCCAGATGCGAAAGCACCGCCCAATACCCTTTAAATACCCGCAGAATCTGTTTGATAGGATTAGAATCCAATTTGCCCATCCCCAACGCGGTTGGCAAGGTAAAATCACGCTCCACTAAATCTGGCAAAGTTTCAACCATTCGTACGCGTAACTGCTCTCGCTCTTCAGGATCTGCTAGTTCTATCAATTCCTGTAAATGCCCCCAGACCTCGACACTCATACCCGATGGAGCTAGAATAGGGTAAATTTCCTTCAGAATGTCTTCTGTCGATTGAACCTTGTAATCTCCTTCGTCCTCATCCCATTTTCCCAGCTTTTTGAAGACTTCCCACAAATGTACCGCCACTAGGTGCTCTTGCAGTGATTTATGCAGAAACTCCATGGCATAATTCTCGTCTTCTTCCCGATGTGTTTTCTTTTCCTGCTCTACCTGCCGCATGTAGAAGGACATCATCACGGCACTCAATACCTCTTTTTTCTCCAACCCAAGAATGCGCTTCATAAAACGAACGGATTCAGGATAGTCCTCCAGTTCCCGGCTTCGAATGTATTCGAAAGGACTCTGGTAAATCTTAAGGGCAATAAAAGCCATGTACTTTTTCAATTGCTCCGGATGTAGCTGCGTCTGTGCATCCAGCGTACCGTCGGTTGCCCATTTCCGTTTCAGCAACACGTCAAACAGCTTTTCGTACAAGGCCGCCTTATTGGTGGCTTCGCGCAAGTCCGCATCTACCGTCGCCAACATATGCAGCAGAATGGGCTGGTTAACCAACTCAGCTAAGTGGTGGTGGGGAGAATCTTTGTCTTGAATCTGCTTGAGGCTGCTGAGATTGAACTTCTTCGGTTTTTCGAACTGCTTATAATTTCGGAGCCAGGTTTGTTGCTGCTTCAGTGTAAAGCCTTCCAAACGATGAATCACAAAGCGTTGCCGGTTCAAGGACTGCAAGTTGATATACCCGTAGCGAGAGGTAAGCACCACCCGCATTCGCGGGTCTATCTGTGCCTGTTTACCTAACTCTTCGCAGAAGCCCTGAATATCTTCCTTACTTAGACCATCCTTCATGTAAAGTTCGTCCAACCCATCCAGTATCAGCAAGGATTGCTGCAGGGTTTTCTGATTTGTGTTCCCCAGAAACAGTGGGTCTTTATCATTCAAATGGGAAACTAATGCCTTCAAGGGGTCTTGGAGTAGGGACTTGACATCCGCAATGTCGCGCAACCTAATCAGGAAGAGTGGCCGATTAGTCCAGCCTTTTGTGAGAACGTCACGAAGTAACTTGGCACAAAATGAACTCTTCCCTTGTCCCGGATAGCCTAGCAATAGGAGTACTTGTGAATTGGGATAAGCGATTTTTATTAAATCAAAATCTAACACCCATTCATGAAGGTAACTATGTAAATCACTCTGGTATCCTGAATCCAAAAATGGTTCTCTGTTCCCCTCATCATAATTTTGCTTGAATACAATAACCCGTTCATCTTCTTTCTCGAAGCACTCCACATAGGTGTAAAAATGAGGCTCTACGTACAGGTGTCGGAGCTGCATGGTTTCGTGCTGCCATACGGGGGCGTGGTAGAGCTGCGCTAGGCGCGCCTCATACTGCTGGCGTTCCCACACCTCGGGGAAGGGATGCTGGAAATAGCCTCGCAGCGGTTCGTACTTCCCCCTTCCCGCAATCCACACGGTAATTAGACTCCGGCCAAAGGCGGCTTTAAAGGCGTTCACAAGGGTGGTGGCAGCTTCTTCTGGCATATCTACCTGCTTCAGCCAGTCGGCTAAGGCCGCTTGCACCTCCGCTACGCCGTCCATTTGATCCGGCTGCTGGAAAAAGCTGGCCGACAGGGTAATGGTCACCGTCTTTAATGCCTCGGCCAGGCCCTCGGCGTATTCCTGGGGTGTCACCTCGCCGGCGGGGAAAGCCTCCTGCTGGGCTTCCAGTACCTCGCGCAGGGCCGCTAGGGTCGCCCGGTAAATAAGGTCATAGGCAAGGCCTTCCTCCGTTTGGGCCAGTTTGATGCCGTCTAGCATTTTCACCACACCCAAACCTGCTTTGGCCCAGGCAACGGGTGAAGCGGTGGCTTTCGCAACGGCTATCTTGAGCAGGCCTGTGGCTAGTTTAGAGAAGCTCAACTTGGGATGGTATCCCCCGCTAAAATCGACGGTTAGCGCCGCCGGATCGTTCATTGCTGACATACGTAAAGGCCCTTATATAATTGTATGTCTTAATGATACAAAAAATAGCGTTACGGAAGATCAGTAGAGGATTGGCTTTTACTTTCTATAGGTAACCCTATTCAAGGATAGCGTTCGTAGGGAAACTTAGGGTTTTCCTCTTTCTGTAGGGAGGGTAGCGTGCTACCCTCCCTACAGAAAGAGGAACGATTCAATCGAGAAAATAGAACCGAGGGGGACGCACGTATACAGGACGATAGCACGAGGATGACCCATGCTCCAGTAAAACTATAGCTGGATGTTACCTGACTAAGGCCTCATAAAAAACAGCCTGGGTTTCCTCTGCCTTGGTCACTCCCATTCACTCGTCCCACCGCTGAAAGCGGTAAGACGAGGCTACTAGCACTCTGCATCGTCGTCTTACGAATCCCGATCGCGGAGCGTCGGTTCGTGGGACGACTGACCGAAGCTAACGCACTCCGCAATATAAGGAGCTTATCCCCTTCAACAGGGTCTTGGTTGGCCAAGGCTGCACTTTGGGCAATTAGGCACGAGCGGGATATCCGCACTGGTTGGGAAGTTCCTTACATCACTGCCCCAGGGCCGCTGGGCTGGGCTATCTGTTTGAAGCATTCTGCTGGTAACCGCCAGAGGCCATATGGGATTCTGCTTGCAGAGGTGCCGCGCTGAGTTGCCAATTAAATTTAAACCAAGTTCGCGAACGGCTAGGGAGCCTCTTACGGCTGCGATTCTGCACGCAGCCATTCATTTCACCCGAATCACCTTTTCCTTTACTCTTATACGTTTTGCCAAGAAGGCAGAAAAATAGTCTGGCTTAAAAAAGAATACTCATGAAGCTCAAAAGAGCTGCGCTACCCCTTGGCGTTCACCTGCCGGTATTGCCCGGGCGACTGCCCAAACCAACCGGTAAAGGCCGAAACAAAGGCGCTGGGTTCGGAGTAGCCCATAAGGTAGGTGATCTCCTTGGTGCTGAGCTCCTGCGATAGGTAATGGAGCGCCAACTCTTTCCTGATCTCGGTTTTGAGACGGGCAAAGCTGGTGCCCTCCGCTTTTAGTCTTCTTTGCAACTCCCTAACGGACAGATGGACCTGGGCGGCTACACTTTCTAGGCTTGGAAACTGGGGACTGAGCAGGGTATAGATGATGGCCCGCAAGGTATCGGTAAGGGTACTTAGCTGCTGTTCCTGGTCGGCCAGGCGTTGGCAGGCTACCCTTTCCAGGGTGAGGAGCAGTTCATAATCCGCCCACACAATGGGACGCGCCAGTAGCTCGGCGGGAAAG
>JBCBHI010000668.1:0-3505 GCA_038525885.1 Bacteroidota bacterium | reverse complement strand
ACTAAAAACAGCCAAACTAAGAACACCCTTCCACCACCCAGCGTGTCATCCCGACAAAACGGAGCGCAGCAGAGAGACGGAGGGAACTCGGTGGTGTCTGCTCACCAACTTGAATTTCTGGAGTGAGGGGTGCGATAGGCAGAGGCTTTTTTTGAATCCCGGAGAGGGTTTGGGGTGGGGTATGTTGGTTGCCTCTAGCTACCGAGGTCCCTCGGCGGTGCCTTCGGGATGACATTGTGGAGAACTAGCTACTCAAGTAGTATCTTGTTTGTATCTCCTCCCAGCCTGTCATCCCGACAAACGGAGCCCAGCGGAGTGGCGGAGGGAACTTGGTTGTGATTGCTTTCTAACTAGCTTTTCTGGAGTGAAGGGTGCATTGGGAAGAGGGGTTGTTTGAATCTCGGAAGGTGATGGGATAAGGGCCAGTGGGTTGCCTCTAGCTACCGAGGTTTTTTACCCCTTCGCCGCGAAGTGTAGGCTTTGGGGTAGAACCGCTGCCGCTCAAAATGACCTGGCAGGGAGGAAACAGGGCGGGAATTTTTAGGATGAAGAAACCCGCTCAATTTCTTTCCTTAATTCTGTAGCGGGTGAGGCAATGTAGGGGGTCGTTTCATGAAACGACCCCCTACATTGCCCTATGGATCGATACCCTATGAGCGCGCAGCGGGGTGCCGCCCAGCGCTGCAAATGAAATTATACCAAGCCTGCGAACGTCGGTAAACCTGCCATGGCTGATGCTCTGCGGCTTGCAAATCATTTCACCCAAATACTTTACTTTTTGGACAGGTGGGCTTGAATCTCGGAGTGTGGGTAGGCGGGGGTCAGGTGTTGGTCTCTAGCTACCGAGGTCCCTCCTAACGTCGGGATGACAGGGTGGATGAATTTCATTGTCACATTACCGCATGGTCTCAATTAGCACCTTACCCACTTCCTTCCAGCCCTGAATTCTCCCGCTTATAAAGTGCTGAAGGTCAAGACGCAACCTGTGGGGACGGATGGACATCTCACCGATGAAGTCGGTGATGCCGGCTTACTTTTTAGAAAACTCAAAGCCAAAAATCCATGATTCGCAATTACCTAAAGGTTGCCTGGCGCAACCTGTTGAAGTACCGCTTCTATAGCGGGATCAACATCCTGGGCATGTCGGTGGGCATAGCCAGTGTGCTGCTGATGGCGCTGTTTGTACAGCATGAACTGAGCTATGACCGCTACTACGAGGACGCGGAGCGTCTGTACCGGGTGGACTTTAGTGCCCGCATGGCGGGCAACGATATTGAGCTGGGTGCTACCAGTGCCTCTACGGGCCCGGTGTTCCTGGAGGAAATCCCGGAGGTGGAGGATATGGGCCGCTTTCGCACGATGGGCACGTGGATAGTGGCCTATGAGGATACGCGCTTTCAGGAGGAAGACCTTACGTTTGCCGACCCCGGCATCATCCGGCTGTTCGATTTGGAATTTCTGGCCGGAAATCCTGAAACGGCCCTGACGGAACCCAGCACGATTGTGCTGACGCAGCCGATGGCCCAAAAGTACTTTGGTGAGGCTGACCCCATGGGTAAGGTGCTGGTACTGGACGGCGATGAGGAATACGAAGTAACGGGGGTGATCAAGCCAATCCCAGACAATACGCACTTCCACTTTGACTTTTTTGCCTCGGCTGAAACGCTGGACCAAACGAACGACCCGATTTGGTTGAACATCAACTACACTACCTATCTGAAGCTACGGGAAGGTGCCTCTGAAGAAGAGGTGGAAGCAAAGTTCCCCAGCTTTGTGGAAAAGTATGTGGGTGGAGAAATTCAGCAGTTTATGGGCATCAGCCTGTCGGACTTCTCTGAGCAGGGCAATCACATCCGGTATAGCCTCTCCCCAGTAACGGACATCCACCTGCACTCGCAAATGGACGAGGAGCTGGAGGCGAATGGCAGCATGGAGTACGTGTGGATATTTGGGGCGATTGCGTTGTTTATTTTGGTGATTGCCTGCATCAACTTTATGAACCTAGCCACGGCCCGTTCGGCCAACCGGGCCAAGGAGGTGGGCATTCGCAAGACCTTGGGCTCACTCAAAAAGCAGCTGGTGGCTCAGTTTATGTCAGAAGCCTTTTTGCTCAGCCTGCTGGCCTTTGTGATTGGGTCGGTGCTGGCGGTATTGGCGCTGCCGTATTTCAACCAGCTATCGGGCAAAACGCTCACGCTGGATTCTATTCCGTGGAATACCTTCTTGCCGGTGATGGTAGGAGTAGGGCTTTTTATGGCCTTGCTGGCGGGTAGCTACCCGGCCTTTTACCTATCGGCCTTCCGGCCGATTGCGGTGCTGAAGGGCTCCTTGCAAGGGGGCATGAAACACAAGGGGCTGCGGAGCTCGCTGGTAGTTTTCCAGTTTGTGTGCTCCATCGCCCTGATAGTGTGTACTCTGGTGGTGGGCCAGCAGATGCGGTTCATTCAGGACCAAAACCTGGGCTATAACCGGGAGCAACTGGTAACGGTGGAAAACGCCTACCTGCTGGGGGATAATCTGGATGCCTACAAGGAGGAAATGCAGCGGAACCCCAGTGTGGTTTCGGCTACCATTGCCAGTGACTTGCCTACCCCGACGGGGCGGAATGTTTCCATCTTCTTTCCGGGTACGGATGTGAATCACCCCTTGGCGGCCCCGATGGTGCGCTGGCGGGTAGACCATGACTACATTCCGACGTTTGAAATGAACCTGGCCCACGGCAGGAATTTCGCAGAGGAGTTCGCCACGGATTCTGCGGCGGTGTTGCTCAACGAAGCTGCCATGCGCCAGTTTCAGTTTACGGAGGAGAACGTGATTGGTAGTCAGATAGGCCGGGCTGGCGGTGATGATGGTGCAGATATTTTTGAGGTGGTAGGCGTAGTGGAGAATTTCTTCATCGAGAGCTTACGGGAGAATATTCGGCCAATGATCATCTTGCTGGGCCCTAATACGGGCCGGGTTACGTTCCGGATTTCCACTCAGGATACGCAAGGGGTACTGGCCGATCTGGAAGATAAATGGACGGAGCTAAGCAACGGCCAGCCGTTTAACTATGCCTTTTTGGACGATGAGTTTGCCTCGGTATATGAGAATGAAGAACGCCAAGGCCAGCTGTTCACGGTGTTTGCCGGGCTGGCTATTCTGATTGCTTGTTTGGGCTTGTTTGGTCTGGCGGCCTTTACTGCCGAACAGCGGACCAAGGAAATTGGCATCCGCAAGGTGCTGGGCGCAAGTGTGATACAGCTGGTAAAGTTGCTCTCCAAGGAATTTATGCTGCTGATTGTGGTGGCCTTCGTGCTGGCTTCGGTATTGGCGGGCTACCTGATGCAAGCCTGGCTAGCTGACTTCGCTTACCATACCAACCTGAAATGGTGGGTATTCGCAGTGTCTGGCTTCTCGGCGCTCCTGATTGCAGGACTTACGATGAGCTACCAGTCCATCCGGGCAGCCATGGCAGATCCGGTGAAGTCCTTGCGGAGTGAGTAGCGACCGATAGGAGATCGAA
>JBCBHI010000667.1:0-3565 GCA_038525885.1 Bacteroidota bacterium | reverse complement strand
CTTGCTGAATTGAAGTTTGGAGTGGCCAACAGTAAAGCAGTTGAAAAAAACCAACTGGCACTGTCCAAGCTACTTTCGGGACTTCAGGTTTTGCCGATTTTTGATTCAATTGATATGTATGCGTCTGAAAAAGCACGCCTTAGAAAACTAGGAACACCCACCGATGATTTCGACTTATTGATTGGGGCAACAGCCGTAAACCATGGAATGATCCTAGTAACAAACAACACCAAGCATTTCGAAAAAATCAAAGGTATCAGACTTGAAAATTGGGTAGAATCTGTTTAATCCCATCTTTTTCTATCCGGTTCTTTATCAGGACGAACTGTCCCTTGCTCATCCAGCCATTTCGTAATTTGGCGGCATGAAAATGCTCCTCTCCCTTTTTCTTAGCCTGTGTGCGGTTAATCTGTTTGCCCAGTCTACAGACCTACAAACGGTGTTTGAACGCTCCGGCGGCCAACAAACTGCCACCTATGAGCAAGGCATTGCATTTTATGAGCGCTTAGCGGCCTCCTCCAAGCACATAAACATGCTGGAAATGGGCCTCACAGACAGCGGGCACCCTTTGCATCTGGTAGTTTTCTCTGAAAATGGGAAAACTGATTTTGACCAACTGCACCAGGAGGGCAAAACTATCTTCCTCATCAACAATGCCATACACCCGGGTGAGGCGGACGGCGTAGAGGCCAGCATGATGCTGCTTCGCGACTTGGCCCAAAGCAGGAAAGGCAGAGCGCTCACCAAAAAGGTAGCCATTGCCGTTATCCCATTCTACAATATTGGAGGGGTGTTGAACCGCAATAGCACCACCCGGTTCAATCAAAATGGACCTGAAGTATATGGGTTTCGGGGCAATGCCCGGAACTTCGACCTCAACCGTGATTTCATCAAAGCCGACACTCGTAACTCCTGGAGCTTCCACCAGATTTTTCAGCGGGTAGATCCTGACTTATTCCTGGACACCCACGTCACCAACGGTTCAGACCATCAGTTCCATCTTACCCTGTTGAGTACCCTGCCGCAGCAGCTTGGCGAACCCTTAGGTAGCTTCCTTAAGGAAACCATCAATCCCGTCATTTACGAGGATATGGAGGATAAAGACATGGCCATTACACCCTACGTGAACGTGCACGGACGTACACCCGACCGGGGTTGGAGCCACTTTTACGATAGCCCAAGGTACTCCTCGGGCTATGCCTCCCTATTCCAAACAGTAGGATTCATGAGCGAGGCTCACGCACTCAAATCCTTCCAAGACCGCGTACCCTATACGTATGAGCTAATGAAAAGTATGTTGCTGGTTGCGGAAGAGCACGGAAAAGAATTACAAAGCCATCGGGCAGAGGCACGGAAAAATTTACTTTCGCAAGAGAGATATGTGCTGCAATGGCAACCCGACCGTGATGCACCTGCAGACTCCTTCGCCTTTAGAGGGTATGAGGCTGAAACCATCACCGGTTCGCTCACGGGTGCCGAAACTTACCGTTACAACCACGAACGGCCATACACTAAAAATGTACCTATTCTGAATACCTTCAAGGCGGTAACAGAGGCTAATGCCCCCACGGGGTACTTCATTCCTCGGGCGTGGTGGCCTGTAGTAAACCGTCTCCTCAACAATGGGGTTCACGTAGACACGATTCAAGAGAACGAAACCCGTACCGTCATTGTAGGTCGGTACGAGATAGTAGATTACGGCACTTCAGAATCACCGTATGAGGGACACTATCCGCACTATAATGTACAGGTCAATCTGAACCGATACGAGTATGCGCTACAGCCGGGTGATTTCTACGTACCCCTCAATCAGGCCCGTAACGCCTTCATCGTGCACGTACTGGAGCCCCAAAGCCGGGATTCCTATTTCAACTGGAACCTGTTTGATACCATCCTACAACAGAAAGAGGGGCCTTCTAACTACATGCTGGAGGTAAGAGTAGAAGAGCTAAAGGCCTCCGTACCCGACTGGGAATCTCGCTGGGAGGACGCAAAAGCCATGGATGAAAACCTGGCCGAAAACCCTAATATGCTGATGTACTGGCTGTACCAGAACAGCCCGTTTAAGGAGGTAGCACACCTGCACTATCCCATCTACCGGGCGGTGGCTGAGTAGAACCTTACCAGTATCTAAGAGGCCCTATCCATTAAAGCGCGGAACTGGTTGAAAATCCGTTCAATCAGTCGCAGGTCTTCGGTAATGATCTGAGCCGAGCCAGACATTTCCGGTCGGTACGCCAGGTTTTTCTTGTAGGTGGTTCTCAATCCTTGAGTTAGCCGAACTTGCACGTTGTACGAATCAGCCGTGGGCACCGAAGAGATGTTGATCACTTCGCCCAGCACCATACCGTACTCATTCGCAGGGTAGTTATCGAAGCGGATGTTCACGCGCTGGCCTATTTTCAGTTTACCAGAATTGAGCACAGGAGCAAGCACTTGGCCCACCAGTTCTTCATCCAGCATGGTAGCCGTATCAGGAACTATGGTAAGCACTTCTGTGCTAGCCGCCACAAACTGATTGTCCGACCAAATGGCCGAGAAAGTTATTTGCCCGCCTATGGGGGCTTGTAGTAAATATTGCTGTTTCCAGCCCTCTACCTGGCTTTCCAAGCTCCTGAGGTTTTCCTCAATCGCCGATCTCAATTCGTCTTCTTCCTTCCGCTGGTTTAGACGTAGCTCTCCAATTTGGGCTCGCAGCTGATCGATGGTGATATTATTGTTGATCACCTGGTTTTTCGAAGCCTGATAGGCCCTACGCGTTTGTAATAGCTGATTCCGTGAACTCGCATACTCTCTTTGGGTAAGAGACTTTTTCAGGTAGAGGGTAGAATCAATGGCAAACTGCTCGGAGGTAATTTCTAACTCCTGACGATAGATATTATTCTGATTGTCCAGTTCAGCATTCAATTGATTGTAAGATCGAATCCGGCTTTCCAAAGCCGCTATCTGCTGCGAATAGAAATCCAGTTCTTCATACCGTTCAAAATTCAATAAGGCGTTGCGCAGCAACAAAAATGCGGGCTGCAGTGGACCTAGTTGCCAGTCTTCCTCCCAATCCTTCAATTCCGTACTTACCGATCCTCGCTTCAGTTCCTCTACCAGTGGCTTCAGCTGGTTTTCCAGAGAAATTACGTCCTCCGTTTCGGCAGGATTTTCTATGACCCCTAGCAGAAAGTTCTCATCCACCATCTGCTTATCCTTCACAAAGAAGTCCACCTTCCCAGAAGACAAGGCCACTACCCGGGTAGGGGGTACCTCAGTAGTAAGCACAATCCGCGAATCAATGGTATCCGGGTATTTGATGAAAAAGCTGGCCGTAATCACCATCACCACACTCAGGAACACGACGGTCATACCCCAGCGGATAATCCAGTGGGGTATGGCTGTCAAGATCTCCTGAACCTCGTCGGCGCGGATTTCTATTTCATCTGCTTCATTATGCGCTTCCGGCATCGTGTCTGTATTTACAACTTGCTATTCTTTTCCAAATAATGACAATTGTCTACATGTGCTTACATCGGCCATTAGTCCCATTCTTATCCCGTCACTTCAAAAAATTGCACTA
>JBCBHI010000666.1:0-3569 GCA_038525885.1 Bacteroidota bacterium | reverse complement strand
CAGAACCTATTGAGCAAGGTAGGTTCTGCTGAAAAGCCTCTTCGGTTTTCAGCTTATAGTCTGAGCGCGAAATAAATTCCAGTTGCATGCCCAGCTCCTGACACGCCTTTAGGGTAGGGCTATATTCTGAGGGTTCCTCGCCTCGCACTACCCCTACCGTGCGCACTTGCTGGTGGTGGCCCACTGCGGCTAGGGCCAGCAAATGATTGGAATAGGCTCCACCGAAGGTAATCAGTTGTTGTGCTGCTTTTTCCAGAGCATCCGCCAGCACATATTTCAGCTTGCGCCATTTGTTGCCGCTTACTTGCCTATGAATCAAATCATCTCGTTTCACCCATACTTCCACTCCGTGTCGGTCGTATCCGGCATCCTGTAGCCGCTGTAGCGGAACCTGTTCTGGTAAAAAAGTGGTGGGCAAGGGCATTTGGCTATCTTTGTGGCCAAATTTAGCATCTGTGGCAATGACTCCCGACGAACTTCCTGAAGAAGAACAGGCTGATGGCCTTTTTGAACATTACCGGATTGAGGTAGACCCGGGACAGACTTTGTTGCGGATCGACAAATTTCTGATGGATCGGCTGCCGAATGTATCACGCAATAAGCTCCAAAAGGCGATTCAGGAGGGCTACGTACGCGTAGACGAAAAAGCCATTCGGCCCAACTATAAGGTACGGCCCAATGAAGTGATCCGTATTGCCTTGCCCGAACCGCCACGCGACACGGACGTAGTGCCTGAGGATATTCCGCTAGACATCCGCTACGAGGACCCCGATGTACTGGTGGTGTATAAACCTGCCGGTATGGTGGTACACCCTGCCTACAATAACTGGCAGGGTACTTTGGTAAACGCCCTGGCCTACCACTTTCAGAATTTGCCGGAAATGGAAGGCAATGCCGGACGGCCCGGCCTGGTTCATCGGATAGACAAGGATACCTCGGGCCTGCTGGTGATTGCCAAAACGGAGCCCGCGATGACTCACCTGGCCAAGCAGTTTTTTGACCACTCCATCGAAAGAACCTACTACGGCCTGGTGTGGGGCGAACCAGAACCGGAACAAGGTACCATTGATGTAAACTTAGGCCGTAGCCTCAAGGACCGCCGAGTAGTAGATGCTTTTCCTGATGGAGATTTCGGTAGACATGCCATTACTCACTATGAGGTGATGGAAACCTTGCGCTACGTGAGTGTGGTCAAATTCAACCTGGAAACAGGCCGCACCCACCAGATTAGGGCCCATGGCAAGTATATGGGCCACCCCCTTTTCAATGATGCCACCTACGGAGGAGACCGAATTGTGAAAGGCACCCAGTTCTCCAAATACAAGCAATTCGTAGACAACTGTTTTAAGCTGATACCTCGCCAAGCCCTTCATGCCAAGTCATTGGGATTTGTGCATCCTCGCTCAGGTGAAAAATTGCAGTTTGACACCGAACTGCCCGAGGATTTCCAGAATGTACTGGAAAAATGGCGGCACTATGTGCAGCACAACTAGGTCGGAGGATAAATGATCTCACACTTGGCCAAACTAGCCTCCTCCCTGAACTAGCCTGACCCACAGGGAACGAGTGGTTATTCTATGCGATTCTCAGGGCCCTTTTTTAGGATTTTGCGTGTCGGATTTTTAACACAAACGGAGTAGTAATTATAAATCCGAAACTAATACCGTATCCCAAATTATATTAACCTACTGACAATCAGTATATTAACATAATACCTACTCCTCTGAATTAGAATTCCCCTATTGTCTTAGCTAAGGCTTGAGGGAAACTACCATCCAATGCAGCGACGGAAAAAGCCGCTAACTGAATCAATACAGCTAGCGGCTTTTCAGCTATTTATCAGATCTCGATCACTCCCCGGAATTCCAGTCCAGCATGGCGTCCAGCGTATTGATAGACACAAAGTGGTAATTGGGCCGGGCTTCCTCATAGATGGAACGGGCCATTTCTGCCTGATCACTTTCAAGCATTGCCCTGTACAAAGGAACCAGAAACTTTCGACGCCCGGTATTTACCAAGAAATCACGAAGCCGGGCATAGGCCACCTCATAGTTTTTATTCACGGACTGTTCCAGCCAGGCAGTTAACACTTCGCTGTTACCCGTCTGCGTAAATCCGAAATCAGCATCCAGTTTGCCCATCTGGTCTCCGGTAACGTGCTCGGGAATTTGCCGTACAAACCGCAACCACTCATGGCTAGACCAATTTTCGGTTACTATGCTTCCTCCTTCCATCCAGCTACCCAAGGCTTGGTCTACCAAATCGAAGCGATTGCTAGTTACCTGCGGTAGAGTAGGGGGTAGGCCAGGCCCATACACCCAAGCATCCCAGTCCTCGGCAGTCAAGCTAAGGCCATTGGCCTTTATCAGATTTTCCTCCATGTAGGCAAGGAAATCCACCGTGGTCATGGTTTGGAAAGCATTCGTCTCGAAGTAATTTTTCAGGAAGCGGTCAAAATTCTCGCGCCCAGCTTCCTCCTCCAGCCAACGCACAAAGAAATACCCCTTGTCATAGGCAATGGTAGTCAAGCCATCATCAGGACTTCGGCCAGCCAGATTCAACTTCAAATGGGAATCCTCCGGCTTATGGGCTAGCATCTCCTCTACTTCTGCCTTCAGATCCTCTTGCGACAGACTGGCGAGCATTTCGGAATAGTCGCGACCTTCCATGGCTTCCATGATTCGCTGCTCGAAGTAAACGGTGAATCCTTCGTTGAGCCAGAAGTCATCCCAGGTAGCATTGGTTACCAGATTACCGCTCCAGGAGTGAGCCAACTCGTGCGCCACCAGACTAACCAAAGATCGGTCGCCCGCCAAAATGGTAGGCGTGGCGAAAGTGAGCCGTGGGTTTTCCATTCCCCCAAACGGGAAACTAGGGGGTAGCACCAGAATATCATATCGGTCCCATCGGTAGGGTCCGTAGAGTCCTTCGGCCACCCCAATCATTTTCTCCAAGTCAGCAAATTCGTACACCGCCGCCTCTAGCGTACCCGGTTCGGCATAGACCCCCGAGCGAGCGCCCAAAGATTGAAATTCTAAATTGCCTACTGAAAGGGCCAGCAAGTAAGCGGGAATGGGCTGCTTCATTTCGAATTGGTAAATCCCCTCGTCATTTCTTTCGGTAGGATTGCCCGCACTCATCACCGCCATCAGTTCCTTGGGTACCGTCACTTTTGCCGAATAGGTGAACCGGATTCCGGGAGAATCCTGAATGGGCACCCAGCTGCGAGCCAATATGGCCTGGCTTTGGGTAAACAAAAAGGGATGCACCTTGCCCCCGGTCTGTACCGGGTCTAGCCATTGCACCGCTTCCGCGCCCGGGCTGGTAGTATAGTATACATTTACCTGCGTACCTTCCGGTGCCAAGGCAATCGTAAGGGGCTGTCCCTTGATTACATCTTTGGTCCCCAGGCAGTATTCTGTATCACTTTCAGCGCCTTGGCTTCCCAAAGTCACTTTTTCAATCCGTAAGTCCTTGGTATCCAGAACCAATTCTTGAGCATCCTCTGCCCGAGTGATGGTAAGCCGGGAAGGTTGGTGTATTTTCCGGTCAAATCCTTTGACCATGCA